>JBQTGW010000077.1:0-33235 GCA_052390495.1 Pseudonocardiales bacterium | reverse complement strand
CCAACCGAGCACCCGCACCCCCCGGTCATTGTCAAGCTACACAAACAACCCGGACGCGAACCGCGAGATCACCAGCCTTGTACCACGACTACGCACACACCTCCAACAACATCTACCCGAGTACATGGTTCCGGCCGCGTTCGTGATACTCGATCGGCTACCGGTGACAGCGAATGGCAAACTGGACCGCGCAGCGCTACCAGCCCCAGAAATAACAGGGACATCCACCCGGGCACCACGATCCACCCAAGAAGAAACCCTATGTGAACTGTTCGCCGAAGTCCTGGGCCTGGATCGGGTGGGTGTCGACGACAGCTTTTTCGATCTGGGAGGCCACTCGCTGATGGCGACTCGGCTGATCAGCCGGGCCCGGTCGGTATTGGGTGCCGAGCTGGCCGTCCGGGATCTGTTTGAGGCACCGACGGTGGCTGAGTTGGCCCAGCGAGCCGGTGGGAAGCCGGCACGGCCGGCGCTGACCCCGATGCGGCGACCCGCCCGGCTGCCGTTGTCGTTCGCGCAGCGACGGCTGTGGCTGATCCAACAGATCGATAGTGCTACCGCCACCTACAACTACCCGTTCGTCTTCCGATTGCGCGGGCAGTTGGACGTCGAGGCGCTGCGAGCCGCCTTCGGCGACATACTGGCCCGGCACGAGCCGTTGCGCACCGTGTTCGGTGACCACGATGGCGAGCCTTTCCAGCACATCTTCCCGGCCCAGCAGTCCCACCCGGTGATTCAGGTTTTCTCCGCTACCTCTGACCAGGTCGCCGACCTGGTCACCACCGCAGTCAGCCACCGGTTCGACCTGAGCGTCGAGTTGCCTCTGCGGGTCACACTGATCGCCAGCGGCCCCGATGAGCACGTGCTGGTGATCCTGCTCCATCACATCACCACCGACGAATGGTCCGACCGGCCGTTCTTTGCCGACCTCACTACTGCTTACCTCGCCCGAGCGGCAGGGCACGCACCGAACTGGGCGCCGCTTCCGGTCCAGTACGCCGACTACACACTGTGGCAGCGGCAGCTGCTCGGCGACTTCGGGGACCCCGGCAGTCTGGCCGCCAAACAACTCGCCTACTGGAAGGACGCCCTGCGCAGCCTCCCCGAGGAACTGTCCCTACCGGTGGACCGGTCCCGCCCCGCGAATCCCACCGGGCGCGGCGGCGCGGTCCAAATGCAGCTAGTGCCAGCCCTGGTCACCGCACTGCGAACGGTGTGCGCCACTTCGGGCGCGAGCATGTTCATGATGCTGCACGCGGCGGTCGCGGCATTGCTGCACCGCCTCGGCGCAGAAGATGACATCCCCCTGGGTGCTCCGATCGCCGGGCGCACCGACGCCGCATCGGACGACCTGGTCGGCTTCTTCGTCAATACCCTCGTGCTGCGTACCGACCTGTCCGGCGATCCCACCTTCACCGAACTACTCGCCCGAGTCCGGGAAGCCGACCTAGCTGCCTTCGACCACCAGGACCTGCCCTTCGACGCCGTCGTCGACGCAATCAATCCCAGCCGTTCTCGCTCCCGCAACCCGCTGTTCCAAGTCATGATCGGCTATCACAGCCGCACCCAAGGCCCCCAGCTGTTTGGCCTGCACAGCCAACCAGAACCCTTCACCACACAATCTGTCAAGTTCGACCTGGCCATCACCTTCACCGATTACCCACATACCGAACATATCGACTGCCTGATCGAATACAGCACCGACCTATTCGACCCAAACACCGCACAGACCCTCAGCCAACGATTCACTCGCCTGCTTACAGCGGTAACAGCGCACGAGCCGCTTCGCATGAGCCAGCTCGACGTGTTCCTGGACGGGGAGCGTCAGCAGGTGTTGGAGGAGTGGAACGACACTGCTCGGGAGGTGTCGGGGCTGCCGTTGCCAAGGTTGTTCGAGGCTGCGGTAACTCAGCGCCAGGATGCGGTGGCGGTGGTGGCTGAGGGAACGGAGTTGTCGTATAGGCAGCTCAACGAATGGGCGAACCGGCTGGCTCGGGTGCTGGTTGACCGGGGGGTCGGGCCGGAGCGAGTAGTGGCTTTGGCGCTGCCGCGGTCGGTGGAGCTGGTGGTGGCGGTGTTGGCGGTGGCCAAGGCCGGGGGGGCCTATCTGCCGGTGGACCTGGACTACCCGGCCGGGCGGATCGCATTCATGATCGACGATGCCGTCCCGGTGGTAGTGCTGACCAGCACTGAGACGGCGGCGACACGGCTGGCCGGTTACGCCGACCGGCTGGTGGAAGTGGACGATCCGGCCGTGCGGGTCGCGGTCGAGCAATCCGGCAGTGCTGATCTGACTGATGCTGACCGCGTCGGTCCACTGCGGGCGGGCAACACTGCCTACGTCATCTACACCTCGGGGTCTACTGGTCGGCCCAAGGGTGTGGCCGTCCCGCATACCGGCATCACCAGCCTGGTGGCCACCGCGGTGGACCGGCTGGGCGTCACTCCCGACAGCCGAGTGCTGCAATTCGCCTCGATCAGCTTCGATGTAGCGGTCTGGGAGCTGAGCATGGCTCTGTGCACCGGGGCGAGGCTGGTGCTGGTGCCTGCGGCCCGGCGGGTGGCCGGCCCGGAGCTGGTCGACTACCTCGACCAGCAAGCGGTGACGCACATGATGCTGTCGCCTTCGCTGGTGGACGCGTTGCCGCTGGACTGCGTCCTGCCAGCCGGGGCAACGCTGGTAACCGGCTCGGAGATGGTGCCTGCACAGCTGGTGGCGCGTTGGCGTGACCGGCTGCGGGTCTTCGCCGCATACGGGCTGACCGAGGCCACAGTCAACTCCACGTTGTGGCAGGCCAGCCCTGGCTGGACCGGTCAGCGGGTCCCGATCGGCCGACCCGACCCCAACACGTGTGTCTACGTGCTGGACTCGGCACTACGGCCGACCCCACCCGGTGCGGTGGGCGAACTGTACGTGGCCGGTGACGGCTTGGCCCGCGGGTACCTCGGCCAGCCAGGGCTGACCGCCCAACGCTTTCTCGCCAACCCCTACGGCCCACCCGGTACCCGCCTGTACCGCACCGGAGACCTGGTGCGCTGGCACGAGGACGGTGTCTTGGAGATCCTTGGTCGTAGCGACGATCAAGCCAAAATCCGCGGCTTCCGCATTGAACCCGGCGAAATAGAAATGGCCCTGACTACCCACCCCGCCGTCGCCCAGGCCGCCGTTATCACCCGCACTGACCCACCTCACCCCACCCGCCTCACCGCCTACATCGTCCCCGCCGCCGGGACCGAGCCCGACGTTCGCGCCTTGCGCCAACACACCGCCGCGATTCTGCCTGACTACATGATCCCGGCGGCCATCGTCACACTCCCCGCCCTACCCCTCACGCCCAATGGCAAGCTCAACCGCCGGGCACTCCCCGCGCCGGACTGGGCGGCTCTGGCCGGTGATGCTCGCCCGGCCACGTCAGAGCAGCGTATCCTGTCCGAGTTGTTCGCAGAGAACCTGGACATACAAAAGGTGGGGATTCACGACAGCTTTTTCGAGCTCGGCGGCGACTCGTTGTCGGCGGCACGCGTGACGTTCCGCATTCGCAATACTTTTAGGATAGACATTCCGCTGCGGGAAATTTTCGCCCGGCAGACAGTCGCCGAACTCGCCGAGGTCGTCGTCGCCTTACAGCGGGGGGGAAAGCCGACAGCAACGCGCGAGCAGCGGGGAACCCACGACTGGCCCCATGAGTGGGGCTCGAAATCATACGACAATCTTCCACCGCGGGCGCAGCACCAAGAAGCTCAGGTCCTCCTCACCGGTCCCACCGGTTTTTTCGGAGCGTTCTTGCTCCGAGAACTACTCGCTCAGACACAAGGAAATGTTATCTGTCTAGTGCGCGCCCGGGACGTACAACACGCTTGGCAGAGACTCCGTGCCACACTCGACAAATACGGTCTGGCTGACTCTCTTCCAGTCGAGCGGGTATCGGTCGTAGTAGGTGACCTGACGAAGCCACGACTGGGTTTGAGCTACGAGGATTACGAACGCATGGCAGACCAAGTTGACACTATCTGTCACAACGGAGCCCACGTCGATGCCCTGTTCCCATACCAACAGCTCAAAGACGCCAATGTTGGCGGAACCAATCAGCTGCTCCAGCTGGCCACGACAACATGGCTTAAACCGTTACATTTCGTATCCACGGTCTCCGTCGAGGAGCTCGATCATCGTCAACCGGGTACGCCAGTATCCGGCTATGTCGAGAGCAAATGGCACGCTGAGCGCATCGTGGTGAACGCAAGACTGCAGGGTGTCCCGGCTTCGATCTACCGCCTTCCGCGACTCGTAGGTGACAGCCGTACAGGACGCGGAAATGATCGCGACATCATGTTCCGAACCCTTCGATTGGTTATGGAACTCGGAGCCGCCCCAGATATAGACTTCTCCGAAATATGGATTTCTGTGGATGAGGCGGCGCGAGTGTTGGTCTCCGCTATGAATGAACGTTGGAAAGAATGGTGCTTCGTTATGACAACCAACCAGAAAGTGCAACTGGCGGAACTGATTGACATCATTCGCGACACTGGCCGAAACATCGAGTTAAAAGCCCTACATGAATGGGAGCGTCACCTTGCTCTCAGCTCCCCCGAGGAACACGAAGTAATGACTTTAGCCCTCGCGAGGCATGAGAGCGACAACACCACCTGGGGCGAAAACAGCACAATTATTCCAGGAATGAGTATACCCTCAGAAAAGTTCACTCCTCTTATCGCACGAGGTGTCGACAGGAAATTGGTCCTGCGCTGCCTGGGCCTCTGAGGGCGACAACACATCCTTTCTACGGCTTCCCGGCATGAAACTGAGAGGTGTTGCGGGCCCTGTGCCGAGGGCTCGACCGGACGGTCCGGGTCGAGCCCTCGGCTACTCGGTGGTTCGGTCAGGGGGTCGTCTGGGTGGCCGGGTCGCCGTCCACGGCTGTAGCGAGCCGGGGTACCAGCTCGTCGAGCAGGAAGGGCAGGCTGAGCGGCGTGACAAACGACGTCGCGTCGTAGAGCGGCTCGCCATCCACGATCAGGATTTCGCGTCCTTCATTCTTCACCGCGAAGCTGCTGTACAGCGGGTTCGCGTCCAGCGCTGCACGGGTGGCGTCGTCGGCCAGCCAGATCAGCACATCGGTGTCGAGCAGATCGAGCCGCTCTTCGCTCACGTTGCCACCGAACCCGTCGGCACCGATGTACTGCTCCAGCTCCGGCGGGTTGGTGAAGCCGAGCGAGGCCAGCAAGCGCCCCCGCGAGTCCTCGGCTCCATAGAAGTAGAAACCCTCGTAGAGGGTAGCCATCACTGCGGTCTTGCCACTGAACTCGGGGTGTTCGGCACGCTCCTGAGCGAACCGCGCCTCGACGTCGGTCACAAGCGCCGCGGCCTCGTCGGCCTTGCCGACGACCTGGCCCACCTTGAGGGTCTCCTCCTGCCACGGAATGCTGTAGTCGTTGTATTCGGCGGGCTGGGCGACGGTGGGGGCGATCTTCACGAGGGTGTCGTAGTCCTCTTGGGTCAGCCCGGAGTACAGCCCCAGAATGAGGTCGGGCCGCAGGGCGGCGACCCTTTCGAACTGGATACCGTCGGTGAAGTCGAGTACCTCGGGCAACGCGGCATCACCCAGCTTGTCCTGGGCCCACGGGAAGATGGCGCCGGGATGCTCACTGAACCACTCGGTGGTGGCGATCGGGATGACCCCGAGCGCGAGCAGCGTGTCCTGCTCGGTCAGGCCGACGGTGACCACCCGCTCGGGTTTCTCGGTGATCTCGGTGATCCCGTACTTGTGCTCGACGGTGACAGGGAACGCGCTCGCGGCGGCATCCTCGGCAGGATCAACGGTGGTGCCGCTGCCGCTGCACGCTCCCACGGCGGCGAAGGTAATTATCGCCGAAGCGAGGAGAGCCACGGCGCGCCGCGGCCGGATGCGCCCTGGTGATCGACGGTCGGAAAGAGGGGGAGCCATTGATTGGTCCTCCAAGGTAGGTGACGGCCCTCGGGTGAGCCGTCTCGGCGGAGTCAGTGCACCTGCCCTGCAGTGATCGAGACTGCACTCGTCACCAAGGGTTGGCTAATCATGCTTAGGTTTGCCTAATTTACACTATCGAGTCAAGAATTGATATCCAAGCGTGACCATCGGCCAGCATTGACGCTCGTAAGGGGGCACTTCTCCTCGTTAGAGGGAGGGCGGGTATCAGCCCTGGGTCAGCTTGTTGGCAGTGGCGTACGCCGAGCCGCTGCCAACAAGCTAGTGGTGGCGGCGGGTCTCCGACCAGGCGTCCCACAGTGCGGCGTACCGACCTTCCGCAGCGACGAGTTCGGCGTGGGTGCCGGTCTCCACCACGCTGCCGCCGTCCAGCACGACGATGCGGTCCGCCTTGGCGGCCTGGGTGAGGCGGTGCGCGACGATCAGGCCGGTCCGTCCCTCCAGCGCTCGTGCGGCGGCGGCTTCCAGGACCCGGGCACCCGCACTGCCCGCCTCCGCGGTGGCCTCGTCCAGGATGGCGACCGGCGGATCGGCGAGGACCAGCCGGGCCAATGCCAGCTGCTGCGCCTGCGCCACGGTGAGCCGGTGCCCGCCCTCACCGACGACGGTGGCCAGTCCGTCCGGCAGCGCCTGCGCCCATTCCAGCGCGCCGACCTGCTGGAGTGCAGCGCAGAGTTCGTCGTCGGTGGCCGCCTGCCGGGCCAGCCGGAGATCGTCGGCGAGTACACCGGCGAAGACGTGCACCTCTTGGGTGATCAGCGCGACGGCCTGTCGGGTGCCGGCCGGGCCGAGTTCGTCCAAGGTGATACCGCCAAGGCTGATCGAACCGCCGCTCGGGCGGTGGATCCCCGCGATCAGCTTGGCCAGCGTGGTCTTGCCTGCGCCACTCGCACCGACCAGCGCGACGCGCTCGGCCGGGCCGATGTCCACGTCGACGTCCCGGAGCACAGGATGACCGGGCTGGTAGGAGTAGTCGACGTCAGCGACCTTGACAGAGCTGTCCAGCGGCGCTGCCGGGTGCCGTGGCTCGTCACGGACCGGGAGGTCGGCGACGCCGACCAGCCGGGCCAGGCTGGCTGCGGCGGCCTGGGCGTCGTCGATGAGCGCGAGCGCGACGTTGAGCGGGGTGAACAGGCCGTGAAAGTAGAGGGCGGCGGCGGTCGCGGTGCCGATCGTGACGTTGCCCTCGCGAACCAGCAGGAATCCGGTCACCAGGACAGCGGACAGTCCGACGAACTCCGCGAGGTTCAGCCGACTGTAGAACCTGGTCACAAGGCGGATACCGCGGATGACGAGGGCGACGGCGGCGTGCGAGCGGCGGGTCACCCGGCGAACGTGCTCGTCCGCGATCCGGTAGGCACGCACGGTATGGGCTCCGCCGATGGTGTCCAGCAGCTGCTGCTGCTGGACACCTACCGCAACCCGCTGGCTGGCGTACAGCGGGATCGCGTGGAAGACGTACCAGCGGGCGGTGTGCAGCTGGATGGGCACGACCAGCAGCGCCACCAGCAGGAACCGCCAGTCCAGCAGCGCCATCGCACCCAGCGTCAAGACGATGATCAGCACCGAGCGGCCCAGCTCCGGCATAGCGCGGCGGACCCCCTCCGCGACTACCCTGACGTCGCCGGTAACCCGCGAGGTGAGATCGCCGGAGCCGGCTTGCTCGACCTGCTCAAGGGGCAGCATCAGGGCGCGCTGCACGAAGCGCTCCCGCAGCCGCGCGAGCATGCCCTCCCCGAGCCGGGCGACGAGCGAGACTCCGATCGCGGACAGCGCCCCCGCAACAATCGCGACCAGCCCCAGCGCGACGACCGGCGCGGTGATGGCATCGACCGGTCGGCGTTGCACGACGAGATCGACGATGTGGCCGAGCAGCGGCGCGGTGAGCAGGCCCACCGCGGTTGCCGTGACCAGGACGGCGAACCCGCCGATGGCCAGCTTCCGGTGTGGGCGGAGCAGTTCACGGACCGCTGCCCAAGTCCGCGCCCCGGTCGCGACAGGCAGCAGTTCCCGTTCCCGCCCTGGCATCAGCTGAGCACTGCCGCGCGGTAGCTCTCGTGCTCTCCGACGAGATCGGCGTGCTTGCCCTCACCGGTCACAATGCCGCCGTCCAGCACCACCACCCGGTCGGTTACAGCCAGTAACGCTGGGCTGGAAGTGACCATGATCGTAGTACGTCCCCGGCGGACTTCCTTGATCTCGGCGGCGATCCTGATCTCGGTCACCGTGTCGACGGCCGTGGTCGGATCGTGCAACAGCAGCACCGGTGGGTTGGTGACCAAGGCGCGCGCCAACGCGACCCGCTGGCGTTGCCCGCCGGACAATGACCGGCCACGCTCGGAGAGCATGGTGTCAACGCCATGGGGCAGGCTCTGCGCCACCTCGTCGACCGCAGCGGCCGACAGTGCCCGCTCGACACCGGCATGCCCGGCTGCGCCGGTGACCGCAGCCGTGACGTTGTCGATCAGGCTGCCCTCGAACAGGTCCGCGTCATGCGCGGCCACCAGGATCGCGGCCCGCACGTCACCGGGGTGTACCTCCGATAGCGCCATTCCGTCCAGCTCCACCGAGCCTGCTAACGGGTCCGCGTCCCGGCCAAGACATTCCAGCAGGGCGGTCGCGGCTGCGGGTGGGGCCACCACACCCACCATTTCCCCGGCTGGGATGTCGAGGTCGACCTTGTGCAGCGCGCCGTGCGAGACACCGCGCAACCGGATCCGGCCCGGCACCGAATCCGGTAGCCGGCCGTTTCCCGACACCACCGCAGCGGGTGCCGCCAGTACCGAGGCGACCCGGGTCGCGGAGGCGCGAGCCTGGGCGAACTCGCCGTTGACCCAAGCAAAAGTGGAGAGTGGGGTCAGGAGGAACTGGGCAAGGCCAACCGCGGCGACCAACCCACCAATGCTGATGTCTCCCTGTGCCGCGAGCCGACCACCAACCAGCGCGACGATGGCGATGAAGATCCCGGTCGAGGCAAAGATGGTGCCGTCGTGCCACGCTTGTGCGCGGGCTGCCCGCAGGGTGGCCACCAGCGAATCCTGGCTGGTGCGGCGATAGCGGGACACCGCAGCGGTTTCCGCGCCGATGCCCTTCAGCACCCGTAACCCGCGGACCAGATCGGCGGCCGTCCCCGACGCATGTCCAGCGCGTTCCTGCTCGACTTCGGTACGCCGTTCCAGTGGTTTGCCCAGCAGGTGGGCTAACCACAGTATCGGCGGAGTTCCCAGCAACACGAGCAGGCCCAGCGGAACCGATACGTTCAGCAATGCCACCGCGCTGACCAACAGCGCGGTGAGTGCCGCGATCCCCATCGGTAAGACCAGGTTGATGGCACCGACCCGCTTGGCGTCCTCCGTCGCGATGTTCACCAGGGCACCGGACAGCCGCCCAGTCTCCGCTCCACCGCAAGGATCAAGGACGCGCTCGGTCAGCCGGATCCGGATCTGGTGCGCTGCCTGCTCGGAGGCTCGCTCCGCGGCACGCGCGGCGAAACGGAAGCTGAAGGACAACACAACGAACACCACTGCCAGCACCAGCAGCCACGAGATCAACTCACCGGTATCGCCCGTGGCGACGGCCCGGTCGATGATCACACCGATGAGGACTGGGACCATGGCCTCGCCCGCCTGGTAGCTGGCCCCGAGGAGCGAGCTGCCCGCAATGGCGCGCCGCTGACTCACGACCGCCTGCTTCAGGACCTGACTGCCCGACAGTTCCCTGACCTGCACCCATATCACCTCCAGTCTTCGGCACCGGCTACCCGAAGTGTGCGCTTCTGACCAAGTATGTTTGTGACAGCTGGATCGAGCTATCCCTTTCGGCAATGATTGATTCCAGGATCTCCGCGCTGCGTATGGCACTGTTGGACAGCAGTGAAGAGCTAATTCCGTGGGTATGCTCCGTACCACCCTGCAGGTAGAGCCCGCAAGTCTGTGCAGGGTGGGTCATCACCCGGTAGTCTCGCTCGACCCGCAAGCGACCCTGTTCGTCGCGGCAGCAGAACGCGGCTAGTTCCCCGAGTAGCGGCAGCGGATCGACCGGCCGGTAACCGGTAGCATAGACCAACACGTCGGAGTCCAGCACCGCCTTCTCCCCGGTAGACAGCGACTCGATGGTGGTCCGCACCCCGATGTCGGTCTCGACCACCTCGCACAAGCGGGAAACATTGAATATCCTGAGCCGTTCGATGCCGAGCACTCGCTCTTGATAAACGCGCCGGTACAGGTCATCGATAAGATCGAGGTCGACGACCGAGTAATTCGTATTGGCATGGTACGCCATGATCATCTGCTTTACTTTCTCCGGCGAGCGGAAGAACTGATTGACCGCAGACGGGTCGAACACCTGATTCGCGAATGGGCTGTCGTCGGAGGGGCTGTAGCCGAAACGGGAGAAGACGGCACACACCTCAGCCTGCGGGAAGCGCCGATGCAGGAACGCGGTGACCTCAGCCGCGCTCTGGCCGGCGCCTACCACGGTGAGCCGGTTGAGGGTGCTGTCGCGAAGGTCTTCGATCCTATGCAGCAGGTCATGGTTGTGCCAGATCCGACTCTTCGGGGCGACACCGGGCGGCAGGTTCGGTTCGAGCCCCATACCCAGGACGAGGTTGCGCGCTCGGTACACGACGAGATCGTCGGAGCCGGGGCCGGTGCGGGCCGCCACGTCGAAGCAGACCACAGTACCGTCCCGCATTACCGGCTCGACCGCGACGACCTGATGGTCATAGGCGACAAGATTGTCGAGTTTCGCGGCGACCCATTCGAAGTAGTCGTGGAACTCGATGCGTAGCGGAAACAAGTCCTTGCGGTTGATGAAGTCCACCAACCTGCCCTTGTGGTGCAAGTAGCACAAAAAGCTGAACTCGCTGGAAGGATTGCGCAACGTCACCAGGTCCTTCAGGAAAGAAACCTGCATGGTGGCGTCATCAATCAGCATCCCGCGATGCCACCCAAAATTGGGCTGCCGTTCCAGGAAGAGCGCACTGACCTCATCCCGCACCGGGGTGCGGTTGTGTTCGGTGACGGCGATCGCCAGCGCAAGATTGGACGGTCCGAAACCGACTCCCACGATGTCGTAGATCGGGACCTGGTCCTCGGGAAATGCCTCGTTCTCGGGAAGTACCTGGTCCTCGGGAAGCATCTGTGGCATACCTGTCCCATCATCGCCTTTGCGGATGGCCAAGCGCCGGTCGAGGTGTCGGGCACTCACCCTCTCCACCGCTTCACCGATCAGGATCAAGCAACTAGGTTACCCTAACCTAATCAGACGGTCCAGGGGTGATCGATCGCGAGATAGCGCTGGCCGTCGCCCGCCCTCATTGAGGTGCGGACCGCGCCCAGGGGCGCAACACTCGCCGGTGAGATACCCCACCACTACCTGGGAAGGTCACGCCTCAATGAGTTCTGCCGACCGCGAGCACGCCGTCGTCAATGCCGTCCCCGCTGAGTTGTTCGTCAATGGCCGGTGGCGGCCTGCCAGCGACGGAGGAACCTTTGATGTCGAGGATCCGTCCACCGGCAAGGTACTGCGCGCCGTCGCCGACGCCACACCGGAGGACGGGATGGCCGCGCTGGAGGCCGCGGTGGCAGTCCAAGCCACGTGGGCCCAGTACCCGCCTCGGGAGCGGGGCGAGATTCTTCGCCGGGCCTATGAACTGATGATGGCGCGTCAGGACGACCTCGCGCTGCTGATGACGCTGGAGATGGGAAAGCCGCTGGCCGAGTCCCGGAGCGAGATCGCCTACGGTGCGGAGTTCTTCCGCTGGTTCGCCGAGGAGGCGGTCCGGATCGAGGGTGGATTCGCCATCGCACCGGGTGGCTCCGGTCGCTTCCTCGTGATGCGTCAGCCGGTCGGGCCGGCATTGCTGATCACTCCGTGGAACTTCCCGGTCGCGATGGGCACTCGCAAGATCGGTCCAGCGGTCGCGGCGGGCTGCACGATGGTAGTGAAGCCGGCCAGCCTGACCCCGCTTTCGATGCTCGCACTGGCCGACATCCTGCACGGGTGCGGCCTGCCCGACGGGGTGCTCAACGTGGTGCCGACCGCCAGCTCGGGGCAGGTGATGGCGCCGCTGATCCGCGATGGCCGGGTGCGCAAACTGTCCTTCACCGGCTCCACGGAGGTCGGCCGGATACTGCTGGAACAGTGCGCCGAGCACATCGTGCGAACCTCGATGGAGCTCGGCGGCAACGCGCCGTTCGTGATCTTCTCCGACGCCGATCTCGACGCCGCGATCGAGGGGGCGATGATCGCGAAGATGCGCAACATGGGTGAAGCCTGCACCGCCGCCAACCGGTTCTACGTGCACGGCGAGGTGGTCGACGAATTTTCCCGCCGGCTGGCCGAGCGGATGGGCGCGCTGCGGATCGGTCGCGGAACTGAGGACGGCGTGGCGGTCGGTCCCCTGATCGAGGCCAAGGCGCGGGACAACGTGGCACGCCTGGTCGCCGACGCGGTCTCCCGTGGTGCCCGGGTGCTGGTCGGCGGGGAGCCGGTGGCTGGTCCCGGCTACTTCTATCGCCCGACCGTTCTCGTTGATGTTCCGCCCGACGCCGAGATGGCCCATACCGAGATCTTCGGACCGGTCGCGCCGATCACTACCTTCACCGCAGAGGAGGAGGTGCTCCAGATGTGCAACGACACCCCGTTCGGGCTGGTCAGCTACGTGTATACCCGCGACCTGCACCGGGCACTGCGGGTCTGCGAGCGGCTGGAGGCAGGTATGGTCGGGCTCAATCAGGGGCTCGTGTCCAATCCATCCGCACCGTTCGGTGGCATCAAGCACTCGGGCCTGGGCCGCGAGGGTGGCCACGTCGGAATCGCGGAGTTCCTCGAGATCAAGTACGTCGCCATAGCCACGGCCTGAACAGGCGCCTCGACAGCTACGTCCCGCGGTAGGAGACCCTAGACAGGGTCTATCGGCACTCCCGTGTAAACCGTTACACAATGTGGTGGACAATATCCGCGGGTACCTCACCGACACCGGCACACCGGACAGGAGCACACCGTGAGCAGGCCCGCCGATCTCACCGCTACCGAGCTTGTGGCCGCCTACCGCGCTGGCCAGCTGTCGCCTGTCGAGGCCACCCAGGATGTACTGGACCGCATCGAACAAGTCGACGACAAGGTGCGCGCGTTCTGCCTGGTGGATGCGGATCGCGCGCTCACTGCGGCCAAAGCCGCCGAGCAGCGTTGGCAGCAGGACCGGCCGCAGGGCCTGGTCGACGGTGTGCCTGCTTCGGTCAAGGACATTTTCCTGACCGCAGGATGGCCCACCTTGCGGGGCTCGAAGGTGGTCGATGCGAACCAGGAGTGGCCGGTGGACTCGCCACCGGTCGCCCGGCTGCGCGAGCACGGTGCCGTACTGGTGGGCAAGACAACCACCTCCGAACTGGCGTGGAAGGGCGTTACCGACAGCCTGCTGTGCGGTGTCACAGTCAACCCGTGGGACACCAGCCGGACGCCTGGCGGCTCCAGCGGCGGCAGCGCGGCCGCGGTTTCGCTGGGGATGGGACCGCTGTCGATAGGCACCGACGGGGGCGGTTCGGTCCGTATCCCGGCCTCCTTCACCGGGACGGTGGGGATGAAGCCGACCTTCGGCCGGGTGCCCCACTGGCCAGCAGGCCCATTCGGCGCCCTGGCGCACGCTGGGCCGATGGCTCGCACCGCAGCCGACACCGCGTTGCTGCTCGACGTGGTGTCCGGACCGGATTCCCGGGACTGGTCCGCGCTACCCCCGATCGCAGGCTCATATTCCGGCGCACTGGGCAACGGTGTGCTGGGATTACGTATCGCGCTGAGCCCGACCCTGGGCTACGTCGACGTCGATCCGGACGTGGCCGATGCGGTGGAAGCCGCCGCTCAGGTGTTCTGTGACCTCGGCGCGCACGTCGAGATCGCCGACCCCGGCTTCACCGACTGCGTCGAGGCGTTCCATGTGCTCTGGTTCTCCGGAGCGGCCAAGACCGTGGAACGCCTCACTCCCAACGAACGCCAGCTGCTGGAACCCGCGCTGCAAGAAGTGCTGGCGCTGGGCGAGCGCTGTTCTGCCCTGGACTACCTCGCCGCCACCGCGACCAGGATGACGATGGGCACCCAGATGGGTGCCTTCCACGAACGCTACGACCTGCTACTCACCCCCACCGTCCCGATCACCGCGTTCATCGCGGGCGAAGAGGTACCGATCGGATGGCAGGCGCCGCGGTGGACCAGCTGGACTCCTTTCACCTATCCGTTCAGCATGACCCAGCAACCCGCCGCGAGTGTGCCCTGCGGGTGGAGCGTCACCGGGCTACCGATCGGACTGCAGGTGATCGGGCCCCGGCACGCCGACGCCCGGGTACTCGCCGCCTGCGCAGCCTATGAGCGGGTCGCGCCGTGGGCCGCCGAACGCCCTCCGCTGCTGCCCCGCTGACGAGGTAACGCTCGTCACTCGAAGCCTCACTCTTGGTGATATTTCGCCTATCTATGGCTACAGCAGTACTCGTGCCATTACTCTAACGGGTGGTTCCCGCTCACGATTAGAGGACGGCACGATGAGTTCCACCACAGTCGCCATGCATATGAGCGACGGCATCGTCAACGCCCCCACCTCGGCGGCGTTCGGCCTTATCGCGGCTGTCGGACTCGGTTACTCGCTGTTCCGGGCGCGTGCGGAGCTACAGGCAGATGACCACCGCACCGCGCCCATGGCAGGTTTGGTGGCGGCCTTCATCTTCGCCGTTCAGATGATCAACTTTCCGGTGCTGCCCGGGGTCAGCGGGCACCTGCTGGGTGGGGCGCTGGCCGCCATCCTGGTAGGACCCTGGCTCGGCAGTCTCTGCGTCGGGATCGTGTTGGTGGTACAGGCGCTGCTGTTCGCCGACGGTGGCCTCACCGCATTGGGAACCAACATCACGAACATGGCACTGATCGGTACCTGGACCGGATTCGTGGTCGCCCTGGCCTTGCGCAGGCTGGCGCGCCGGAGCAGAGGCGGCCTGCTCGCCGTCGCTTTCATCTCCGCCTTTGTGAACACGGTCGTGGCGTCGTCTGGGTTTGTCCTGCAATACGCGATCGGCGGGGCCGCCGGTTCCTCGCTGGACGCCGTTGCGGTGAGCGTGATCGGCGTGCACTGCCTGATCGGCATCGGTGAGGGCATCATCACCGCGCTCACGGTCGGTGCGGTCGCCTCCGCCCGCCCTGACCTCGTGTACCTGTTGCGGCAATCGCCCGCTCGGACCCCGGGAACGACCACAGCCACCGCTACGGCCGCCGGGAGCGCGTCATGACCACCCCGCACAGTCGGCGCGGTGTCGCCGGGTTCTTTGTCGCGTTCGGCGTCGTCGCGCTCCTGATCGCCGGGCTGCTGTCCTACCTGGCATCGAGCAACCCCGACGGGCTCGACAGCGTCACCCGCAGCGGCTGCGAAGTCACCGAGGTGGACGGCGCCGAGCAGCTCTCCGGCACGTGTATCGCGCAAAACGCCCGTGATCACGACCTGGCAGGCACCCCGCTCGCCGACTACACGGTGGGCGGAGCCGACGGGCTGACCGGCCTCGCCGGGATCATCGGAGTGCTGGTGACCCTCGCCCTCGCGGGCGGCCTGTTCTGGCTGGTGCGTCCTCGCCAGAGGCGCGGGGTCGAGCTGGGTCGACAAGACCTGGGCCCTCGGGCCGACGAGGTCTGACCCCGGCCGTGGGAGTTGGTCACGCGCACCCCCTGTTCCTGGCGGGCAACTCGCCGGTGCACCGGCTGCCACCCCAGGTCAAGGTGCTCGCTGCTTTTCTCTTCGTGTGCTGTGTGGTCGCCACGCCGCGGGAGGTGTTCTGGGCGTTCGGCGGTTACCTCCTGGTGCTGGCCGGGGTGTGGGTCGTGGCGGCGATCCCGCTGGGTTGGATTGCGCGCCGGGCCCTGATCGAGGCACCGTTCCTCGTGCTCGCCGTGCTGCTGCCGTTCGCCGAGGGTGGGCAGCGGGTACAGGTCGCGGGTGTGTCGCTGTCGGTGGCTGGACTGTTGGCCGGTTGGAACATCGTGGTCAAGGGCACGCTCGGGGTGCTCACCTCGCTCACCCTCGCGGCGACGACCACGCCGCGAGATCTCCTGCTCGGGCTGCAACGCCTGCGCGTGCCGGGCACCATCACCACCATCGCCACCCTGATGCTGCGCTACCTCGAGGTGATCATCGGTGAAGCTCGACGGATGCGGGTAGCCCGGATCTCGCGGGGACACGACCCACGGCTGCTCTGGCAGGCAGGTGCCACCGCGCGCGGCGTTGGCAGCCTGTTCCTGCGCTCCTACGAGCGCGGCGAACGGGTACACATGGCCATGCTGGCGCGTGGTTGGAGCGGCGAAATGCCCATGCTGCACGAGCAGCACACCGGCCGCCGGGAGTGGCTGTTCGGCCTGGCCCCAGTGGCGGTGGCGGTACTGCTCGCCGTCGGGGCACGGTGGGGGTGGTCACCGTTAGCCTGACACCTCCGTCACTGCGGGTCGCCGGACTGACCTTCGCCTACCCCGACGGCTGCCCCGCGCTGACGGGCATCGACCTCACTGTGCAGGCCGGCGAGCGGGTCGCGCTGCTGGGCCCCAACGGCGCCGGTAAGACCACCCTCGTGCTGCACCTCAATGGCGTGCTTCGATCGGCTACCGGCTCGGTGGAGGTAGGCGGACTGCCGGTGGTCAGGGAGCACCTGCGGGAGATCCGCCGTCGAGTGGGGATCGTGTTCCAGGACCCTGACGACCAGCTGTTCATGCCCACCGTCGCCGAGGACGTGGCGTTCGGCCCGGCCAACTTCGGGGTACGTGGCGCGGAGCTCGAGATCCGGGTGCACGATGCGCTGGCCGCTGTCGACATGGGTGAGCACGCGGCACGCTCCCCCCTGCACCTCTCTGGTGGTCAGCGGCGACGTGCCGCACTGGCCACCGTGCTGGCCTGTGATCCGGAGATCCTGGTGCTCGACGAGCCGTCATCCAACCTCGACCCGGTGGCCCGGCGCGAGCTCGCCGACGTGCTGCTGGCGCTGGACCGCACGATGTTGATGGTCACCCACGACCTGCCTTACGCCCTGCAGCTGTGCCCACGAAGCGTCGTGCTGGACAACGGCCGGGTCGTCGCCGACGCCCCGACCCGGGAGTTGCTCGCGGACAGTGACCTGCTGGCCAGGCACCGGCTAGAGCTGCCGTTCGGCTTCAGCGTCGCCTGAGCAGTCAGCTGTCCTGCTGCTTGGGCTCCTCGAAGGGGGCGGAGCCGAGCGAAGGGTTCAACGGGCCTGGTACCTCCCTGTGGGCGACCTCCTCGGCGGCCCGCAACGCGGCGGCGACGTCCGGATCGGGGGCGGTGTCGAACCACCCGGCAACGGACTCATCGTCCTGCTCAGGACGGCTGCTGGGCACGTACTCCCGGCTGGGCTCGAACCGGAACACCCCGTCGTCACCCGGCGCACCGAGCATCTTGGTGAAGCCCTCCAGCGCCTTGCCGAAATCGCTGGGGACGATCCAGACCTTGTTCGCGTCGCCCTGTGCCATCTGCGGCAGGGTCTGCAGGTATTGGTAAGCAAGCAGCTCCGGGGTTGGCCGACCGGCCTTGATCGCGGCAAAGACCTTCTCGATCGCCTTGGCCTGGCCCTGCGACTGTAGGTAGCGCGCTGCCCGCTCACCCTGCCCGCGCAGGATGCGGGCCTGCCGGTCGGCCTCGGCGGTGAGGATCGAGGCCTGCTTGGCCCCCTCCGCGGTGAGGATCTGCGCCTGCTTCTGGCCCTCCGCGGTCTTGATCGCCGACTCGCGCTGGCCCTCGGCGTTGAGGATGGTGGCGCGCTTCTCCCGGTCGGCGCGCATCTGCTTCTCCATCGCCTCCTGGATAGAAGGCGGTGGGTCGATCGCCTTGAGCTCCACCCGGCCGACCCGGATACCCCACCGCCCGGTCGCATCGTCGAGCACTCCGGAGAGCTGACCATTGATGAAGTCCCGGGAGGTCAGGGTGTCCTCCAGGCTCATCCCGCCCACGACGTTGCGCAGCGTGGTCGTGGTCAGCTGCTCGACTGCGGCGATGTAGTCGGAGATCTCGTACACCGCGTCCTGCGGGTTGGTCACCTGGAAGTAGACGACGGTATCGATGGACACCGTCAGGTTGTCCTTAGTGATCACCGGCTGAGGCGGGAAGGACACTACCTGTTCGCGCAGGTCGATCCGGGCCCGGATCGAGTCGATGAACGGCACCAGGAAGTTCAGTCCCGGCGTGAAGGTGGCCCGGTAGCGGCCCAGCCGCTCAACGACGGCGGCCGTGGCTTGCGGGATCACCACCACGGCCTTGATGACAATAATGACGATCGCCAGCACGATGGCGGCGAGGACGAGCAACAGGACCATCAGGGCTCTCCCCAGACGATAGCGGTGGCACCGGAGATGTTCATGACCGTGACGGCTCGGCCCGGCTCCAGTACCTGAGTTTCATCAAAAGTACGGGCAGACCATAGCTCCCCGCGCAGCTTGACCTTCCCGCCGCTCGCGTCGACGGTACTGACCACCAGCGCCGTGTTACCGATCAGGGCCTCCGTGTTGGTCGGTACGAGGTCACCGGCATGCAACCGGCGCCGGAGTACCGGCCGAGCCAGCGTGACCAGAGCGATCGACATCACGGAGAACACGAGCACGTCCAACCACAACGGTGCACCGAATGCCGCAGACACCGAGGCGCCCAGCGCGCTCGCGCCGAGCATCAGCAACACGAAATCGCCGGACAGCACCTCCGCAGCAATCAACAGCAGCCCGGCGATGAGCCACAGCACAGCGACCATGTGCTCAATACTGACAGATACTGATCACTTGGTGTGAGAGTTTCCAGCACGATAGTGGCTTAAATTCACAGCCTCGCTGTGACGAAATCGATGAGGTGTTCGACCGCTCCCAGCAGGTCCGGTTCGAGGTCGCGGAAACCCTGCACCGCGCCGAGCACCCGGCACCAGCCCTGCACCGGATCGGCCTGTCCGGCTCGGTCCACCCAGCCCAGCGCCCGGCACACGCCCTCCTTCCACGGCACCCCGCGCGGTACCTCAGGCCAGCCTCGGATGCCCAGCGCCGCTGGCCGCACCGCCTGCCACACATCGACGTAAGGGTGACCGGTGACCAGGACGTGCTCCGAGCACACTGCCGCGACCAGGCGGGTCTCCTTGCTGCCCGCGACCAAATGGTCGACCAGCACCCCGAGCCGCCGCTGCGGGCCGGGGCCGAAGTCATCGACCCGTTCGGCCAGCCCATCCACCCCATGCAGCGGCTCGACGACCACGCCGTCCACCCGCAGATCGTGCCCCCAGACCCGTTCCACCAGTTCGGCGTCGTGTTGACCCTCCACCCAGATACGGCTGGCCCGAGCGGTGCGGGCCCGCAATCCGGCCACCCGCACCGACCCGGACGCCGAGCGGGCCGGAGAGTGCGCCACCGGCAGTGGCCGGACCAGCGTCACCGGGGACCCGTCGATCAGAAATGCCGCGCGTCGCAGGGGGAACACCCGGGTGCGGCCCGCGGCGTCCTCGAGCACCACCGCATCGCGCTCGCAGCTGAGCACAGCACCGCAGAAGCCGCTCGCGGCGTCCTCGACCACCAAGCCTTTCTCAGCGGGGAACTGGGGCACCTCCCGTTGGGTGCGGGGCTGCGCCAGCACGTCCGGCCCGTAGTTGACGCTGCGACGCTGTGGTAACTCCCGCTGGGGATCCCTCTGGTGCATGGCCAGCGACCGTAGCGCCGACACGAGATCGGGGGATATCCGGCACGCCGCATGTGCCGATCGTCGGCAGGCGTTCTACTCTCCTACCCCGTGCCCTGCTCCAGCGCGACCCTGACCGTGTGGGCCTCAGCGTGGCTGCACGGCGTCGCCGCCCCGGATGACGTGATCGACGCCCTGCACACCTGGGCTGATCTCCACGAGGTGGTGGCAGCCGACGAGCTCACCGCGGAACAGCTCCAGTTGCCCAGCCCTGAGCAGACCCCCACCTCGGTGGTCGGACTGCTGGCCGCAGCCCGCAGAGCCGGGGCAGGCGGGGGCCGACTGTTATTGCCGGTGCCAGGTGACGTACGAGGCTTGCCTCCGGAAGGGCCGCTGGGCCCGGCTGCGCTGGAGGCAGGCGAGCTCGCCATACTGACCGGCACCGACCTGGCAGGCACCGAGCTGGCCGTGGTGCCGACCGCGAGCGGCGCCACCGTACTGCGCTGGACGGTGTTCGCTCCAGGCATGTTGCCCCCCACTCCGGAGCCTGGGCTGTCCGACGCCGAACACGGCCTGCGCGGCGCGGTACGCCAGGCCGCGACCACGCTGGTGGACCTCGACGTTGCCCGCCACCGACCCGGGGTCCGGGCCGAGATCGCCGAAGCATTGGAGCACCGGGTCCGCCCGCCGTGGCCGGAGGGCACGCCTGGGCGTGCGCTGCGGGTGCTCCAGCAGGCTGATGAGGTGGAGGCGATCCTCGGTGCCGCAAACACCGACGAGCCAGGGGGTTCCCTGTCCGCAGCCGCCGCGGCAGCCCGTTCCGCGGCGCTGCGGCCATTGTCGACCGCGGTGCGGGAGGCCCGGCGTTCCGCCGTCGGTGAGGCAGTACGGGCGCTGACCGCGCGTGCCGGGCGACGCTGAGCGGGGCCCGCCACGCTGGGGTCAACATCGCGCTGGATCTGTCGGCCGCCGGGTCTATCGGCGTTGGCTCCTACGCACCGGCCCGCAGCATGCCGGGGTACATGGCGAGCCGTTGACGCCGTAGCCAGCGGCCAGGATCTGCGAGCACGTGCGCGGCGCCACACCGCGCACGTGCTCGGTGACGAGTTCAACGACCATCTCGGCGAAGCGCGCATCGGTGCCCGGGGTGGCCACCCGGACGAAGCTCATGCCGAGTTCGGCAGCCCTGTCCCTGGCCTCCCGGTCCAGATCCCACACCACCTCGAGGTGATCGGAGACGAACCCGATCGGCGCGACCACCACACCCGGTACGCCCTGGGCATGCAGCGCGTCCAGATGATCCAGCACATCGGGCGCCAGCCACGGCACCTGCAGTGGGCCCGAGCGGGACTGCCACGCCAGGTCGTAGCCATCCACCCCGGCAGCTGCGGCGATCAAACGGGCCGCGTCGGCCACCTGTCTTGAATACCGGTGACCACCTTCAGCGACAAGCCCCGCGGCTGCGTCGGCGGTGACCGGCACGGAGTGCGCCGTGAACACCACTCGGGCGGCGGGCCCAACCTGTTCGCGGGCCGTGCGCAGGGCGTCCGACCAGGCCGCGACGAACAGCGGGTGGTCGAAGAAGTGCCGCAGTTTGACCAGGTCCGGGGCACCAGAGCCGACCGCAGCGCGGGCGCGGGCGATGTCCTCGTGGTATTGGCGGCAACCGGAGTACCCGCCCCACGCCGAGGTGGCGAACACCAGTGCAGTGCGTACCCCGTCGGCGGCCATCGTGGCGACGGTGTCCTCCACCATCGGGTGCCAGTTGCGATTGCCGAAGTACACCGGCAGCTCCAGTCCAGCCGCCGCCAGCGCCCGCTCGATCAACGTGATCAGATCGCGGTTGCACTGGTTGATCGGCGAAACCCCGCCGAAGTGCAGGTAATGCTGCGCCACCTCGTCCAGGCGCTCGGGCGGCACACCTCGTCCGCGAGTAACGTTCTCCAGAAACGGGCGCACCTGCTCAGCACTCTCGGGCCCGCCGAAGGAGAGCAGCAGCAGCGCGTCGACGTCGATCTAGACGCCCACCGCGTGGAAGCCACCGTCGGCCCACACCATCGAGCCGGTGGTGGCTGGCAGCCAGTCGGACAGCAGCGCGCAGGCGGTGCGAGCCACCGGGGTGGGGTCATTGATGTCCCAGCCCAGGGGGGCGCGGCCGTTCCAGGCGTTCTCGAACGCCTGGAAGCCGGGAATCGACTTGGCCGCCATGGTGCGCACCGGCCCGGCCGCCACCAGGTTCACCCGGATGCCGTCCGGGCCGAGGTCACGGGCCATATACCGGCACACCGACTCCAGCGCCGACTTCGCTACCCCCATCCAGTCGTAGGCGGGCCACGCCTGCCGGTTGTCGAAGTCCATTCCGACGATCGATGACCCACTGCCGAGCAGCGGACGGCACGCCATCGCCAGGGACTTGAACGAGTAGGCCGAGACCTGTAGGGCGGTCGCCACGTCTTCCCACGGGGCATCCAGGAATCCCCCGCCCAGACACGAGGCCGGAGCAAAGGCGATGGAGTGCAACACGCCGTCCAGCCCGCCCAGCTGTTCCCCCACCCGATCGGCGAGCGAGCCCAGCTGGTCCTGGTTCTGGACGTCGAGTTCCAGCACCGGCGCCGACTCGGGCAGGCGCTGCGCGATCCGCTCCACCAGGCTCAACCGGCCGTATCCGGTCAGCACCACCTGGGCGCCTTGTTCCTGTGCCACTCGCGCCACGTGAAACGCGATCGACGCATCGGTGATCACACCTGTGATCAGCAACCGCTTCTTCTCCAGTAAACCCGCCACTTGCCCCTCCTCCTCGCCAGCACTGTCCGGCTGGCCGCCGATCCCTGCGAACTTGCTTGCCGACCGTTCAGTGCCCCATCCCCAGCCCCCCGTCGACCGGCAGCACCGCGCCGGTGATGTAGCCCGCCGCATCGGAGGCGAGGAACGTCACCGCCGCTGCGACATCCTCGGGTGTGGCCTGCCTGCCCAGCGGGATCGAGCCCAGGATCTCTTCCCGACGCGCTTCGGGAAGCTCGGCGGTCATATCCGTGTCGACGTAACCGGGGGTGACCACGTTGGCGGTGATCGACCGGGAGCCCAGCTCACGGGCAATCGACCGGGCCACGCCGATCAACCCGGCCTTGCTGGCCGCGTAGTTCGCCTGCCCGGCACCGCCGGAAAGGCCCACTACCGAGGAGATGAACACCATCCGGCCCCAGCGAGCCCGCAGCATGCTCTTCGCGGCACGCTTGGCCACCCGGTAGGAGCCGGTGAGATTGGCGTCCACCACCCGGGTGAACTGCTCCTCGGTCATTCGCAGCAGCAGGGTGTCGTCGGTGATCCCGGCATTGGAGACGAGGATCTCGATCGGCCCGTGCGCCGCCTCCGCCTCGGCGAACGCCGCATCCACGGCGGCGCCGTCGGTGACGTCGCACCGCACGCCGAGCAGACCCTCCGGTGCCCCGGACCCCCGGTGGGTCACCGCGACCTTGTCGCCCTGCTTGGCGAAGGCAAGAGCGATGGCCAGACCGATGCCACGATTACCTCCGGTGACGAGCACAGAACGGGACACGACAGCGCCTCCGGCAGGTCTGATAGTGAGTTTCAGTGCGACAGCGGTTCCAACGCGACGTTACCGGAGCACCACCGACGACCGAGGCGCTTGTCACCCAGAGGAAACCCCGGCTCGGCGCTTCAAGTGTGCAGGCCAGCTCGGTAGAAGGTCAGTTCGGTCTCCAACGCGTGGTGGATGCTGGCGGAGCGGCGAAGGCCGTGACCCTCGCCGGGGAAAGTGAGCTGGGTGACCGGGACGCCGTGCTTGCGCAGTGCCGCAACGATCGTCTCGGCCTGCTCGGCGGGTACCACGTCATCGTCAATACCGTGGACGACCAGGACCACACCCTCTCGGTCAGGAACGTCGCACGCAGAGTAGTACCGAGCAACTTGGCCAGGAATGCACCTCACACCGGTCCAGACCTCGACCACGAGTTCAGAGCGCGTCTTGCTGAGTGTCCAACTCTGTCAAATTTGTTCGCTCAACGGGTGGTACTTAATATGAGTATCTTTTCTAACCTGATCAACGCAGACATGCTAGTAGTGGCACTCATCTGGGTTCTCCCTGCTGTCGATCTTTTTGCCACAACACCTCGCTAATCGCACCGCACGAATACTCGCCATCCTGTTCGCCCAGCCTGAGCCTGAGATGAAGCCGCGGGAGAGACCAACCGATGAGCCTGACGAGCTTGAAGCAGCCCCTGAGCGACACTAGGACGACATCTGACCTACGCATCACGCTCCGGCGAGTTCTGCCAACTGTGTCCTGAGCTGCTGCAACTGCTCACCGAACACCGCGCACGGTCACCGGGTAGCTTGCCATGGGTCGATCACGTCGATTCCGGTGTTCTGGAAGTCCTTGAGATTGCGCGTCGCCACCGCCGCCTTGTGGGTGTGGCAGATAGCCGCGATCTGCGCGAGAGTGATCGACGTCGTATACAGTTCGCTACCGCGCACGCGGACCCAGTCACGGACGACCTGGGCTGGGGTCGGCTTCATGATCTCGGATACGACGTTGGTGTCGACGATGATCATTACGAGAGGTCGGCTGCTCGTACCTGGGTCGTTCGCGGCGGTAGTTCGAGCTCGACTCCGCCGATCTCGCCAAAGCGATTCAGCATCGTCTCACCAAGCCGGATTGACCAATCGGCGCCGCACAGCTCCGCTCAAACCCGGTCGGCTGGCATCAGTCGTCGTCGCAGACGAGTTCGCCTTCCCAGGCTTCGCGGCCTTCCTTGACGGCGAAGGCGGCGATGACGAACCCGGCGACCGGGTCCAGCCAGATCCAGCCGAACCCGGCGTAGGCGAGCAGCCCGGCGAAGGTGGAGACCGACAGCCCCGCGCAGAGCTTGGTCTCCGCAGCGTCGGCGATGACCAGGCGAGAGTTCATCGCCTGCCCGACTTTGCGCTTGGCGTGCGCCAGCCACGGCATGATCACGATGGACAGGCCGGTCAGCACGATGCCCACGATCGAGGTGTTCGGAGTGGAGCCTTCGATCAGGTGCCGGATGCCCTCGACGGTTACGTAGGCGGCGAGCACGAAGAACGTGATCGCGACGAACCGCAGGGCGCGTCGTTCCCTGGTCTCGTCGACGTGGCCGCCACGGATTTCCGCGTGCAGCCGAATCAGCACGACGGTGGCTGCGGCGACTTCGATCGAGGAGTCGAAGCCGAACCCGACCAGGGCGACTGATCCGGCGATCAGGCCAGCAGTGACGGCGATGATGCCCTCGATGACGTTGTAGCCGATGGTGGCCTGTTCCAGGCGCACCGCCCGGCGGGCCGCGCTGGTGCGGACGTCGGGGACGGCCTTGCTGGTCTCGCTGCTCATGCCTTCTCCTGCAGAGGCACGGCCGGGGTGGTGTCGGTGCCGTAGTTGGGGCACAGCGCGACCGCGTTGCCGGTGGCCGCAAGCAGCGTCTCGGCGGCGGCCAGCATGTCCAGCAGTTCCGGGCGGGTCAGGGAGTAGAACACCTGCCGCCCCTGCGGACGGCCGTCGACCAGGCAGCAGTCGCGCAGGCAGGCCACGTGCGCCGACACCGTCGACTGCGCCAACCCCAACTCCCCGACCAGGTCGGCGACTCGTGCCTCGCCGGTGGCCAGACGACGCACGATCGCCAGCCGAGTGCGGTCCGAGAGGCTGTGGAACAACGCCACCGCCGCGTCCAGACTCGATCCCGCTCCGCTCGACGCGAGACACCAGTCCGTGCTATTCATCGCCATACAACGATGATAACCGGTTCAGTCGATGGATTGAGAGCGCCGCTGGTGCAGGAGGTAGCGCAGCAAGACCACATCGCCGAGCTGCCGGGTCTCGGCCAGCACCATCCGATTGGCGGGGCACTGCGGGAACGTGCCTGCTCCGACGAATCGTGGCGCGCTGGGGTCACCGATGAAGAACGGCGCGATCACCAGATGGATCTCGTCCACCACACCCGCGGTCAGAAACCGGGTGTGTACGGTGGCGCCGCCCTCCACCATCAGCCGTTCGACTTTGCGGTCGGCCAGATCGGCCAGCACTGCGCGCAGGTCGAGCGGATCTCCACCGTCAACCACCGTGGCGACCGCATCCAGCCGCCGGGACAACACCTTGACGATCGATGACGGAGCGTTGATGACGGCCGAGCGGACATGGCCGCCGCCGAAGCGGTTGTCCAGCTTGCGGAACGACTGGGTCATCTCCCGGATGATCTGCACGTCGGTCGTGCCCACTGCTCGCGTGGTCGCTCGGATAGCCGGAACCAAAGATACCGCTGCGGTATGCGCAGGGCGTGCGCGCACCTGTCGAGCTTGTTCAGGTCGTGACACGGCTCCTCGGCGCACTCCAGACGGCTGACCTGGTCCTGGGACAGGCCGAGCCAGCGGCCTACCTTTGCCTGGGTGAGCACCGGCCGGTGCTCGTACCGGTAGGCGTAGATCACCTGCCCGATGTGT
Organism: Pseudonocardiales bacterium; assembly: GCA_052390495.1. Classification (GTDB taxonomy): domain Bacteria; phylum Actinomycetota; class Actinomycetes; order Mycobacteriales; family Pseudonocardiaceae. Next base: position 7,123 of record JBQTGW010000077.1, on the reverse strand, counting down.
CGGGCCTCGAACGCCTCTCCCAGAGCGACACTCTCCCAGAAGCTGTCCGGCTTGGTCGGCGCGCAGGACGCTTGAGCCTCTCGGCGCGACCATGGGCTGCACTGTGGCGAACGGTTATCATCTGCCAGCCTGGTGCCGCACCCTTGACAGCGGCGCTGTTGGTCCCAAACTCGTTGTCAGCACCGCCATGACCCACGGACGTCCCGATCCGCACGAAGTCGAGGAGGCCCTGGATGCCTACAACACCCGGCACACACCGGCCTTGGATCGTGTGCTCGCCGACATTACCGCCGAGCGGGAAGCCCAGCACGCCGTCTGGGGCAGACAACACCACCTGCCCGACGGCACCGGCCCGCGGTGGACCAGTCATGCCGAGGACGCACGCCAGGAGTGCGAGCAGGCAACCGTGACCGGGAGTCTTGCCTGGCGTCACATCCTGGGCGAAGAAGTCGCCGAGGCGCTCGCCGAGGCCGAACTCGCCCTATCGCCGGAGATCGAACGTGACCTTCGGCCAAGCCGGTGCGCTCCTGGCCGCCTGGCACAATGCGGCCAGCGTCTATCTGTCTTCGTTGCCTTCGGTGGTCGCGGAGCCGGTGGCTTCGCTGATCGAGGTGTAGCCCGCCTGGCGGGCGCGGCGGGCCAGACCTCGGTGAATGCGGCGTGGCCACAGTGGTCCGCCGTAGATGAAACCGGTGTACGCCTGCACGAGCGTCGCGCCAGCTCGGATCCGGGCCCAGGCGTCGTCGGCGGTCTCGATCCCGCCTACCGCCACCAACACCAGCCGATCCCCGACCCGGCCGCGGAGTCGGCGCAGCACCGCCAGGGAACGGTCCTTGAGTGGGGCGCCGGAGACACCGCCCGCGCCAACGGCCTCGACCTGGGCCGCGTCGGTGGCCAGTCCGGCTCGGGAGATCGTGGTGTTGGTGGCGATGATCCCGTCCAGCCCGAGTTCCAGGGCGAGGTCGGCTACCGTGTCGATGTCCTCGTCAGCCAGATCCGGGGCGATCTTGACCAGCAGCGGCACTCGCCGCGAGCCGGCCTCGTTTAGCGCACCGCGAACACCCACCAGCAGTGGCCGAAGGTGCTCGACGGCCTGGAGGTTGCGCAGTCCCGGCGTGTTGGGTGAGCTGACGTTGACCACCAGGTACTCCGCGACGTCGGCCAGCAGCCTCGCACTGGCCACGTAGTCGGCCACCGCCTCATGCTCCGGGACGGCCTTCGTCTTGCCGATGTTGACCCCAACCACCACACCCCGACCACGGCCGCGGGCCCGCAGGCGGGCGGCAGCAGCCGCCGAACCGGCGTTGTTGAACCCCATCCGGTTGATCAGGGCGCGATCGTCGGTGAGGCGGAACAGGCGTGGCTTCGGGTTACCCGGCTGCGGTTGCGCCGTCACAGTGCCGACCTCGACGAAAGCGAAACCCAACGCGCCCAGGGCATCAGCGCCCACGCCATCCTTGTCGAACCCCGCTGCCAGACCCAGCGGTCCCGGAAGATCGAGCCCGAGAGCGCGAACTCGCAGCACCGGATAGCGAGGAGCAAGCCAGCCGCGCAGCAGCCGTCCTAGTCCTGGAACCGCGACCACCGCCCGGAGGAGCGCGAAACCCAGACGGTGCGCGGTCTCTGCCGGGACGCGCCGAAAGAAGATCGCGAACAGCAGCTTGTACATGGCTCACCCGCCGCAAGCCGGACGCCAAGGTCGGCGCCAGGTTCCAGACCTCCGCCTCGCGTCGACGATCCTCGCGTCGACGATGCTAATGAGAATTCGCCAACCAGGCTGGTACCGGCAGGTCGTTCTGGTAGCACGCCTGAACGAGCGCGGCGGTTCCGGCGAGGGTCCGCATCATCAAGTCAGCGACCTGCTGTGGATCAACGGTGGCGAACGCGAGTTGGATCTGGTTGTGCGTCGCCTCCCGGTCACCATGGATCTCGGCGAGCAATGCCCGCGCGAACGTGCGTTCCACGGGCGGCGCCTCATCGATGCTCATCGGGTGCAGGTCGTCGTCAAGTACGCCGATCATGACCGGCTCGACGCTGCCCACGAAGACACCCAGCGTGGTGGCCATCGTGGCGGAGCCTTCGCACAACACCGTCAGCAGGGACTCCAGCCTGTTGGGGGATTGTTCGGCATCATGCAGGTAGCCCATCAACGAGTCGAAGGCACGTTGGGCCTCCCCCTGTGCCATGAGCGCCACGGCGATCGCCGCGGCCGACCGGACAGCGGAGACATTTTCGTCATCCCCAGTAGGTACCGTCATCTCCCTCACCGTACCGTCCACTCATCGCCCGCTGCGTGCTGGATCAGTGATTAGACGGCCGACCGGAGGTCATGTCGAGCTCAGTGGGCGTGGCGGTCAGACGGTGGTGACCGGACGCAGGAAGTCGGTAACCCAGGGAAGGAAGCCGTCGAGGAAACGTTCGGTGGCAGGCATGAAGTAGCTGCCGTAGTGGCTGATCGGGTCCAGTGTGGACACGATGATCGTGCCCGCTGTGCTCACCTGGTCGAGATAGAGAAGTGCTTCCCCGGTGGCCAGCTCCACCAGCACCTGCGCGCCGTCCGGCGGTTGGAGCACTCCGTGGTAATGCCAGGTGCAGTCGCGGAGGGTGAGCCGCTGGAACAGCGAGTGCTCACGGGCCGCAAGACGGACGCCGACGTCGGCATCAGGTTCCAGCCACCACCAGTAGTTGGTCGGCCGGTGCTGCCAGCGCACGCCCGGCAGGAACTCCGGGATCGGCTCGCCGCCGCTGAATGCGATCACCGTCCCGCCTGCTTCGAGCAGCTCGGAGATCCGGTAGGCGGCGCGGGTGAGCAGGCCGCGATGCAGGCGTTCCGGGATCAGCAGCCCGCGGTAGGCGGTCAGGTCGGTGTCGGCCAGCTCGGGAAGGTAGATCAGCCCACCGGTGAGGTGCTGGGCGTACTTCGGCTCGGTGAGCGTGCGGTGGTGCTGGGCGGAGCCGCCGTAAACGGCGGCGAGCCCGCGCTGCCGTCCAGCGGCCTGCGCCCGGCGCTGAGCCGACTCGACGACGACCCAGTCCAGGAGCGCCTCGCCGCACCACGCCAGCAGGTCGCCACTCGCCTGCACCACTATGGTGCCCGCAGTCGACACCCGGTCCAGATAGGTCGCAGGCTCACCGCCGGAGAGCCGGGTGAGCACCTCGGCGCCGGGCGGGATCGGGTGGTGCCCGCGGGCGAAGAACCCGGCGACCCCGCGCCGGAAGGTCAAGTCGTCTGGCGTCATCCCACGGAAGATCGGGTGGTCGGCGACCTCCACGACGCGGTATCCGGTCAGTGACCGGTTCGCCAGTGGGACGAACACCGACGCGCCGGGCAGCCAGGCGCGGTTCAGGTGACCGCCGAAGACCACGACGCCGCCGCCGTCGAGGTAGCCGCGAATCACGTGTCGCGCCCGGGTGAGGTGCTCCTGGTCGACAGTCGGCGTGATGATCAGCGCGGCGTACCGGGTCAGGTCGGTCGACCCGAGCGCGTAGCAGTCGAGCTGGTCTGCCCGGTCGGACCAGTCGCCCCCTTCGGGGTTGCGGGTGTCCATGTCCAGCACGGCGACGGTCATTCGGTCCTCCTCGGAGTGGACAGGGCCCGCGCGGCATCGAGCAGCGCGGCGGTGTAGGGGTGTTCGGGCGCAGACAGCAGCACGTCGGTCGGGCCTTGCTCGACGACACGGCCGTTGTGGAGCACGACCAGCCGGTCGCACGAGCGTTGCGCAAGCGCCAAGTCGTGGGTGATGTGCAGCACCGCAACCGAGCGCACCGAACGCAGCTCGTCGAGCAGGTCAGCCAACTCGGCGCGCAGCGACGCGTCGAGCATCTGGGTCGGCTCGTCGGCCAGAATCAGCCGCGGCCGGGTCACCAGCGCCCGCGCGAATGCCACCCGCTGGCGTTCCCCGCCGGAGAGCTGGTGCGGGTAGCGCGGCAGGTAGCGCTGTACCGGCGTCAGGTGCACGGCCCTCAGCGCGTCCGCGGCGATCTCGCGGCGCCGATCGCGGTCGGCCAGCCGGTGGATCACGAGCGGTTCGGCGACGATCGCCGCGACCGTCCGGGTCGGTGGCAGCGAGGCGTACGGGTCCTGGAACACCAGGTGCATCTGGGCCCGGATGGCGCGGGTGACCCGGCGCAGCTCGGTCCCGTCGAAGGTGATCCGGCCCCGGTCCGGGCGCTCCAGACCGACCACGGCACGCGCTATGGTCGATTTCCCAGCACCCGAGCCGCCGACCAGACCGACTGTCTCGTCGGCGTCGATGTGGAAGCTCACCTCCCGGCACGCGGTGCGCCGATGCACCGAGCCGCCCTGCCGGAAGCTGACGGTCAGGTCCTCGACGTGCAGCAGCGGGGTCACGGGGTGCTCGTCTCGGACGCCGACAGCCGCAGCCGGGGCGAGGCCGCCAGCAGATGCCGGGTGTAGGGGTGCTGGGGCGCGGCGACGATCGTCTCCCTGGGACCGACCTCGACCAGCTGGCCCGCGTGCATGACCGCGATGCGGTCGGCGATGCGCTCGATCACCGGCAGGTCGTGGGACACCACCAGCAGCGCGAGATCCAACCGCTGGCGCAGGTCGTCGAGCAGGTCGAGCACCTCGGCCTGCACGAGTACGTCCAGGCCGCTGGTCGGCTCGTCGGCGATCACCACGGCGGGGTCGTTGGCGAGCGCGATGGCGATCACGACACGTTGCCGCATGCCGCCGGAGAGCTGATGCGGATAGTCGCGGCTGCGCCCCGGATCGAGCCCGACCAGCGCCATCAGCTCCTTGGCCCGAACCCGGGCCTGCGCTGTCCGCACCGCCCGGTGGGCGGTGATGACCTCGGCGATCTGGTCTCCGACCGTCATTACCGGGTTGAGCGCGCTCATCGCCTCCTGGGGGATGAGCGCCACCCGGTCGCCGCGCAGCGCTCGGCGTTCGGCTGGGCGCAGCATTGCCAGGTTGTGCCCGCACACGATCACCTGGCCCCCCTCGACCACCGCCGAGGCAGCCAGCATGCCGCAGGCGGCAGCGGCCACCGTCGACTTGCCACTGCCGGACTCCCCGACCAGCCCGAGCAGCTCGCCTGCCGCCACCGACAGGCTCACCCGGTTCGCGGCGAGCACCCGATCCTTGCCCGAGCCGTAGCTGACGGTGAGATCGGTGATCGTCAGCGGGTCCCCTGCCGTCCTGGGCAGCGGCACCGCCGGGGCCGTCGGCGGGCGGCGACGCGGCCGGTCCCGCAGCGCGGGCCTGGCCCGCTCTTCGAAGGCGTAACCGAGCAGTGCGAAGGCGAGCACCGTGGCGGTGATCGCCAGGCCCGGCGGGATCACCCACCACAGCCACGCATCGGTCAGGAACGCGCTGCGGGAGTGTGCCAGGGACAGCATCGTTCCCCAGCTCTTGGCCGTCACGTCGCCCAGACCAAGAAACGCCAGCGACGCCTCGAGCAGGATCGCGGTCTTGGTCGCCAGCACGAACTGCGGTGCGACCAGGGGTGCGACCGCCGGAACGATGTGGCGCGCCAGCACGTATGCCGGGCCGCCGCCCATCGCCCGCAGCGCCTGGATGTGGTCGCGTTCGCGCAACGACAGCACCTGGGCGCGCAACTCGCGCGCCACGCCTGCCCAGATCACGACCGAGATCACCAGGATCTGGCTGCCCAGCCCGCCACCGAGGAACACCCCGACCACGATCGTCAGTGGCAGTACCGGGAGTGCGAGCACAGCGTCGACCACGCGCATCAGCGCGGTATCCAGCCAGCCGCGGGCGTATCCGGCCACGACCCCGACGGTCAGGCCGACCAGCGTCGCCGCGAGCGCGGCTGTGACGCCGATCAGCAGCGAGATGCGTGCGCCGTAGATCAGCTCGGAGAGCAGGTCATGGCCCACGTCATTAGTGCCGAGCAGGTGCTCGGCAGAGGGACGGGCGAACGGGGTGCCGGTGCGCGCATTGGGGTCGTAAGGCGCGAGCCACGGTGCGGCAAGCGCGGTGGTCACCAGCAGCGCGAGGAGGCACCCGCCCGCGCGGGCGGCGGCGGTCATGGCCGCCCCTCCCCGGCGGGCACGGTCTCGGCGGGCACGGTCTCGGCGGGCGACACATCACGGCGTACTCGCGGATCGAGCAGTGGGTAGGTCAGATCGGCGAGCAGGTTCACGACGATGATGCCAACCGTGACGAGCAGGAACGCGCCCTGCAGCAGCGGGTAGTCCCGGGCGAGCACCGCTTGGTAGATCAGCCGGCCCAGCCCCGGATAGGCGAACACGGTCTCGATCACGACCGCACCCGAGAGCAGGGTACCGAGGATCACCGTCACGTTGGTGAACACCGGTAGCAGCGCGTTGCGCAGCGCATGGCCCAGGGCGATCCGACGCTCGGACAGCCCCTTGGCACGGGCCAGCCGGACGAACGGCTCGTCCAGCACGGAGACCATCGCTGCCCTGGCGAGCAGGAAGATCGAGCCAAGGATGGCCAGTGTGATCGTGACTACCGGCAGCACGAGCCTGCGCAGCAGCTCGCCGACCGCGGCCACCCCATCGGCGGTGATCTCGGTGGCGCCGAACGAGGGAAACCAGCCGAGCTGCACCGCAAAGACCGAGATCAGGATCATGCCGATCCAGAACCCCGGCATCGCGTCAAGCGCCAGCACACCGGCGACCAGCCCGATGTCCCGCCTGCTGCCACGCCGCCACGCGGCGAGCGCCCCGAGCCCGGTGCCGATCACCGCTGCGGCCACGATCCCGAGCCCGACCAGCGCCAACGTCCATGGCAGGCGTTCCAGTAACAGGTCCACCACCGGGCGGTTGTGCTCGACCGAGATCCCCAGATCGCCGCGCGCCAGCCCGGTCCAGAACCCCATGTACTGCTCGAGAATCGGACGGTCCAGCCCGTAGCCGACCCGGATCTGGGTCAGCTGCTCCTCGGTGAGGCCCTGGATCGGGCCGACGTAGAGGTACCCCACCGGGTCGCCCGGCGCCAGGTGCGGCAGCGCGAAGTTGATCGTCGCGGCGACCCAGAGCACCAGCGCGTACTGCGTCAGGCGGGACACAACCCGTGAGTGGGGGGGGGGGGGGGGTGCCCCCAACCCCCCCCCGCGGGGCGCCCCCCCCCCGGGGCGCCCGCCGCCAAAGCGGGGGGCGCGGGGGGGGCCGC
>JBQTGW010000076.1:0-112492 GCA_052390495.1 Pseudonocardiales bacterium | reverse complement strand
ACCCCAACGGCAGCAGCTCACGGACGTCGGCCACCACCGACTGCACCGCCGCCAGATCCGCCGCACCCCCGGCACCCATCGGGGTGGGCACGCACAAAAACACCACCTCAGCCGCATCCAGACCCTGCCCGACCGCGGCGGCAGCACCCACCACGAACCGCAACCGGCCCGCGGCCAGACCCTCCGCCACCAACTCGGGCAACCCCGGCTCCAGGATCGACACCTCACCCCGGGACAACTGCGCCACCTTGCCCTCATCAAGATCGGCGCAGACCACCTGATGCCCCAAGGAAGCCAGACACGCCCCCGTGGTCAGACCCACATACCCAGAGCCAACCACAGCAATACGACGGACGAACATGCGTGCTCCCACCCTCGCGCAGGGTGACTCTCACCCTGGCCGAAATCGTGGCACACCCCGGCCAGGTGCGGAGAAGTTCACACCCGGCGTATCACACACCGACGACAACAGCGCCGAGCGCACCAGTGACGGCAAGCAGAGCTAAGAGACACGCGACCTGGGCGGCGGGCCGAACGCGGGTCAATGCGATCTGGATCCAAAGCGGCTCCCCAGGGGAGCCGCGCTTCGGGGCTGGCCGCCACGGCAGCAGGAGCGTTGCGACGCTCAGTGACAAGCAAAAGCCCACTCCGTAGGCGAGACCTACCCACCAGGGCGCGAGCTGGAGCAAACACAAAGTGAAAACTGCCCAGGTAGCCGCCGACACACGAACTGTCGTGACCGCCATCCCGGTATCGATCCCCCACAGCAGCGGGCCGACGTGCCTGCCGTACCGGTCTTCCAGCGCCTTCGGTGTCTGGCGCCGAAACGTGAGCTTGCACAGGCTGGACTTCCGGAGGCTAGCGACGTCCACCGCGCCCATCACAGCGCACACCAGTGCCGCCACCATGACGCGGCCAGTGACCGGGATCTGACCAACCCAAAAGGCCGCGCCGACGAAAACTACAATCGCGAACACGACGAAAGCCGCTACCAAGAACCCCGCCGTCAACGCTGACAGCGGACCAGCCGCGTTGCGGCGCCGTACTACCGTCGCCCCCTTCCCGAGAGGGTCCGGCAGCTCCATGAACGGACGGAGCATGCCGATGAAGGAAATCCCTCAAGGGCTGAAGAGCTGCCCGAATCCGGCAGCTGCGGCGAGCGCGACGACTGCTGGTACAAGCAGGTCAGCAGGCATTCGTATCTATCATGATGGAGCAGGTGAAACTGTTACCGTTCCGGCAGTTCGTGCCGCCCCTCTGACATTCCCCGCACATGTATGACCTTCTTTCTCCGATGAGACAAAACCAGGAGCGCTTGGTCCATCCGGAGGGACAGGAGAAGTCGCAGCCTTGCCGTGTGCAGTCGTTGCATCTCTTCAGATTGCAGCAGGCTGCTTGCCGGCAGACGTTTCCGTCCGCGTGAGCGGATCTGGACGTTGCGGCAAGGCCGGCCAGTGCTCCCACCATGATGATGCCGCCCCGCGACAGCATCCCAAGCATGCCACGGCGGGCAACCGGCACAATATCATCGCCCTGTCCATGTGCAAACGACTCACGGTCCGGCGTATCTGAGAATATTCCTTTAATGGCCATCGTACATCCCTTAATCCCGAGTCGGCGCGCCGCCGACTTCGAAGGTTTCAAAAGCGCGCAGCGAGTCGAGCAGACTATGGAGCCGTCGGCTGGACGGAACGGTGGTCGCCCGTGTGAGCCGACCGTTCTCGATCACGACAGCCACCGGGGTGGTGTTGATTCCGAGCCCGCCGCTGATGCGGCCCTGCGGGTCGATGATGGTCCGCTCGGGGTCCAGCTGGTAGGACGTGGTCAGGTCGGACGGCTCGCCCGGTTGGTCCGGCTCCACCACCAAGACGAGATCTCGCGGTAGCGCACCATCCAGCGACGCCGCGATCGAGCGGCAGGTCGAGCACTTGTCGGAAAGCAGCAGCACGACCCCACTTACGGTCGAGTCCAGCGAGCCCGGCAATCCGACGCTGCTCGGTCGTAACCCGACCCGGGACAGGGTGATCGGAATCGACTGATCGATCAGGCCACTGTGCTCACGAAGCTGCGCGATCGTGCGATACATCTCGACTTGTGAACCGAGCAGGAGAAACACCAAGGCGCCGAGAATCACGACCGAGGCGGAGAGGATGACGGTCATGGCGTGGCAACTTTCTGAGTCTGAGCGACGATAGGGGCGCGGACCACGACTGCCTCGTCAATGGCCCGCCGGTTCCCCACGGCTGTATGCCATTCCCGTACGACCGAGACGGCCCGCAGCGCACCCAGAAGCACCATGAGGCCAGCGAGGTACTGCAGACCCTCGCCTGCCGACCAGCCGGGATCGAGCCACGCCAGCGCATACCCGGCCGCGAGCCAACCGGGCAACAGAATGAGCTGAGTCCAGCCGAGGAGCCCGCCGCTGGTGGTGCCAAGACACGAGCAACTGATCCGTTGTTCGGCCCGCAGTCCCAGCACGCCCGCTACCGCGAAAGTCACGCCGAGACAGACCACCCCAAAGCGAGGCCACAGCGCTGCGGGAATCAGGAGGAGCCCGACCGCGGTTACGATCTCAGCGGCCGGTACGGCAAGCGCCAGAAAGCGCTTCGGCCAGCCGCCGAACCCGAGAGCCGCGAGGAGCGCGCGCAACTCCCGCTGTGCGCGCAGCTTCTCCAGTGCGGCCCAGAGTAAAACTCCGGACAACCCTGACGTCAGCAGCAGCGCAAACGTGAACATGGCATCAGTCCCCCAAGCGAGCGATAACCAGATTAGGTGGTTTAAGTCTGCCCAAGTCCAAACACGCCATGAAAGGGCCGATCGAGCGAACCAAGCGTGCCCGCTTGTTCACCAAGTGCGACCGTCTGTCAGGGCGCCACCTCGGAACCGGTCAGAGATCACCCGCGAAGGGCACCTGGCGCACCCGCTGCGAGCTCATCCAGCAGCGCAGGGCGTAGGTGGCGCGCACGTCATCGGCGTTATAGGTGAGCAACCGCTCGCGCTGCCCGGGATCGGGCTCGCCGCCATCCAGGCCCACCGCGTCGCGATACCAGCGCATCGAGTTCTCCCCGCTGGCCTGCGGGTCGTGCCAGGAGAACCCGGCGGCCGGGGCAATCGTCTTGAGCCCCTTGCCGTGCGGGCACAGGAACTCTGTGCTCACCACCTCGAACAGGTCCACCCAGTCCGGCGAGGTGATGAACTCCTGCACCTGCGCGATGCTCGGCATCCCGGGCGCCCCGGCGAAGCGCTCCACGGAGCACAGCATCCAGCGGTTCTCGGCCTGTGCGTTGTAGCAGTAGGCGTGAAACCGCAGACCCCGCGCTGCCGCGCGGGAGCGCACGTCGGCCAACCAGGTCCAGAACGCGGCGAACGACCGTGCCTCGTCGGGGGTGGGTACCGGCTCCCAGGTAGCGAACGCGCGGTAGCCGCGAGGCACCCCGATGTCGGCGCCGGTGAGCAGGCAGCCCCACAGGTAGGCCCCGGAGTCACTGAAGCTCTCCATATCGACGTCCACCTCGACGTCGGCGCGTGGCACGGCGACGCGGGGGTTCCGGCGCACCAGGGTGAGGTCCCGCTGCCAGGCGCGCGCCAGCACGACCGCGTCGGCCAGCCGCACCCCGGCCAGCGGAACCGGCGCTTCGCTCAACGGGTCCAGCGCGGCCAGATCGTCCACGGTGCACACCCCGGCCGCACGCAAGGCCGTCCCGTCCTCGCCGCGGAGTACCATGCTGACGTCCCGGTCAGCGCGCAGCGCGGCGCCGCAGGTCGGCCACCACGGGCACGAACGGCATTCATTGACCCGGGACGGCTGGGCCAGCGGCTCGCCCCCGGTCACCGCCGCCTTGGCGACCGCGAGCCGATCAGCAAACCGGGCGTCGTATTCACACATCGCGCTGCGCCCGCCCGGCCAGGTGGGCGCATCCAGGTCGTGCCAGATCACGACATCGGCATCCAGCCCGATCACCCCGCCGATCGCCCGGCCGGGTGCGGCCAGCCCGGCTGAGCGCAGCATCCGCACGGCATGCGCCAGACCCAGCTGGTCGCGGGAATGCGGGCGGACTCTGCGGTGCGGGTCGGCGCGGGCCGCGGACAGCGCCAGCTGGGTCAACGGGCTGGTCTGTGCCCCAGAGCCCGGGTCGGTGACCTTGTGCCGGACCACGAGAACCGGGAGGTAGCCGCCGCAGTGTCGCACCAGCAGTTCCACACTGCCGCGTCGACCCCCTGGGATGTCGGACAGTAGCCCACCCCAGACGAACGGGGCACCCTCGGCGAGCGCAGCCATGGTGGCGGCGCGCCGCTGCGCCGCGGGCAGCTCGCTGGGCACTGCCGTCCAGTCCGCGCTCCGGTTCCGAGCCAGGGTCTGCGCAACCGAGCGGCGGTGCGCTGCCGCGTCCGCAATCCGTTGCTCGACGGCGGGGTCCGCAGGGGCCCGCGGCGCATCGAAGGCGGCGGGGTCATGCTCAAGGTGCACCCGGCGGCGGCACCGCGTCACCACACCAGCGTCAAGCAGCAACGGAGAATTCACACCCATCAGAGTAGGCGGCGGCCCCGACACCAGCCTGCCATCTGCGGGCGGGCACACCTGGTGGCTACTCGCCACCCACGATAAACCCCCTCGATCGGAGCCATCCCTGGGCGGCCTCGGCCGCCGAGCGACCTTCCACGGACATCTGGTGGGTCAGCTCCGCGATGACGTCGTCGGTGATCCGGCGCACGATCGGCGTGAACGCTCTGGCGATGTCCGAATTGCGGTCATATGCCTCTTGGCGGATGGCGATCGCGGCGTTGTAAGGGGGGTGATACTTCTCGTCATCGCGCAGCAGTGTGAGCCCGAGCCCGATTGTGCGGGGGTCACCGCCGGTAACCTGGCCGAACAGACAGTCCCGCCCGTCGGCGGTGGCCTGGTAGATGTCGTCGCGCGGCAGCACCCGCAGCCGCTCCGGCGGCACCTGGAAGTCGTATTTCTGCTGCAATCCCGACAGCCCGAGATCGCGACTCTGATACTCGCTCACGATGCACAACGCGCCGGGCTGACCGGACCGGAAGTACTCGGCCATATTCGACAGCGACTTCAGCCCGAGTTGCTTGGCCCGTTCCTGATTGACGGCGAAAGCGTCGGTGCCGTTGAACCAGGTCGGCTCCAGCCAGACGATTCTGTGTTCCGCCAGATCTCGCTGCTGCAACGCCCGGTACTGGGGCGAGGGACCCTGAATGGGCGGCTGGGAGAGGAACGTGGCCCACGCGGTGCCGGTGTTCTCCCAGTAGAGATCGATGTCCCCACGAACCAGCGCGTCGCGGTTGGCCTGGGCATCGCCGAGATTGCAGCGGTTCTCGACCTCGGCGCCTACCGAAATCAACGTGGCGGCGGCCATCTCACATAACAGCTGATGCTCGGCGGAGTTCTTTCCACCGAGGGTGTACGTCTGGTCGGCCAGATCGACCGGATCGACCTGCTCGACGAGCAGACCACCCCCGATGGAGCTGCCGCACCCGCTGAGCAGGACGGCGGCGGCTGCCGAGGCGGCCAGGGCCGCGCCGATCCGCCCACGACGGCGCTGAGACCTACGACGCTGAGACCTACGACACAGCGATGTTCTCGCTCGCACGTCTGCTCGCTCCTGTCCCTCGATCGGATGCGGCGCCCTAGCGTAAACGTGCCGTTACCACACGTGGCACAGCGGTCCCCCTCAACCGGTACTCCCAACACTGGGGTGAGTAGGACGCCTCCCGATCGGCGGAGCCGAGCCCGTAACCTGACCGTCCATGACGGTAATCCGCATGCGGCGGGTGGCGGCGCTGTTGGTCGCCGCGGGGCTGGCGTTGCTGATCAGCGCAGGCACCGCGGCAGCACATAACCGCCTGATCGCCAGCGACCCGCCCGAAGGGGCCAGCCTCGCGTCCGGCCCGGCTCGGGTGAGCCTGACCTTCGATCTGCCCGTGCAGCCCGGATTCACCACGGTGACCGTCACCGGGCCAGACGGCAACCAGTGGCAGGCAGGCGCGCCTACCGAGGACGGTGCCGTGGTGTCGGTACCGGTGCGACCCCTGGGACCGGCTGGCGAATACCTCATCGCTTACCAGGTGCTCGGCGCGGATGGCCATCCCGTGCAGGGGACGGTGCGGTACATCCTCACCACCCCGGGTACCAGTACTCCGGCGGGTACCGGTACTCCGGCGCCGCAGGACAGCGGCGCGTCCGCGCCCGAGCACACATCGCACACCACCGGGGGCACTCCGGTGTGGCCGTTTCTGGCCGGGGTCGGTGTGCTTCTCGCGGCTGGCGTGGTGGTGGCGCTTCGGATCGGCCGATCCCGGACCTGACACTCGGAGAAGATCAGTCTATCCAGTTCATCGCAGCCGCCCCCCAGTCGTCGCCTCCCGCAACCTGTCCAGATCGGTCACCGCCCGTCGGAGCTCATAGCGGCTTCATCGCCCACCTGGCGCTCCGTGTTACCGCGGTGACAGTCATCGGGGGCGCAGGCGGGCGGTGTGGAGAAGGTGGGGGTCGACCTGTCGGCGGCCCTTGTGGTGCACCGTGCGGGCCAGGGGCACCATCAGCAGTGGCTGCTCGGTACAGAGGTAGTCCGAGTAGACCGGCAGGAAACCGCGGTGGCGCAGGCTCACCAAGAAGTCGGCACACAACAGTCCTCGACCATCCAGGCAGCCCGTACCGTGCCACGGCAGCAGCGCGGAGCCACCCAGGTAGGAGAACCCGCTGCAGCCCTGCCGGGAGGCGACGGTGGCCAGCCGCACGTGTGGGGGATACCGCTGGACGACACTGGAGGCGACATCGGACAGCGATGCCGCGAGGTAGTTCACCGTGGCCTCCCAGGCCAAAGCAAGCACCTCGCGGCGGGCCGAGCGCAGCTCCGGTGACAGGACCGGGTCGGAGTACTCGTCGGGCCGGGCAAGCACCTTGCACGCCCACCGTTGCGGGTCGGCCTTCGGGGGCACCGGCACCGGCACCGAATACACCAACGATGACAGGATGTCGTGGAACGACGGCACGCCTGCGAGCAGCTCCGCGGGAAAGGTTTCGGTCAGCCGCTGATCGGCCCGCCCGGCACCTTCCCGTGAGCGGGGAGTCGAGGCCAGCGTCGAGATCACCTCGCGGAAACAACGGCGGTAGCGCTCCCGCTGCTCCCAACCGCGCCATCCGAGCTGTCGTGCCACAAAACGGGACTGATCATGGAAAAACACCCCGCCACCGAGGCCCGCCAGCTTCGCGTAGCGCTGCAACTGCCGGTGGTAACGCTGCATCTCCATCGGGGGACGCGGCCGCGAGTAGCCGCCATCGTTGAGCACCACCACGTGCAGGCCGGGCGGGTACAGCGCGGTGAAAGCACGGTGCAGCTCCCCCAGGCGCAGGAGTGCACCGAGTTCAGCGAGATCGGGCCAGGGCCCTGCGGCCTTCAGACCATTGTCATGTTGCTTGAACGGAAAACCACTGGCCAAGATCGTGACCGGTTGCCTGGCCTCGACGAAGGGGGCGATCTGTGCCATCGCGGTCTGCAACGGGAAGCAGGAGCGCGAACCCTTGAGGAACCGCGACCGGGTCAGTATCCGGTGCAACGCCGCTGCGACATCCGGCGGACGGTGCGGGGACCAACCGCCGGACTGGTGGGTCAGATACGCCCTGGTGTTCTCAGCCACCCGGGCCGAAGCGGCCTGCGAGCCAGCCAGCAGGGTGGTCAGTAGGGTGCAGGTCTCCCCGGCGTCCAGATGCAGGGGCACCCGGTCCACGGGCTTGGTGGTACTGAGCCGTTCCAGGGGAAGCCCACGCAGTGACCGGGCATGCGAGATCGCCGACGAAGGGGCGGCCGGATCACTGCAGATCGGAAGATCCCGCCCTGCCCTGGGTACCTGCGAACCACGAGTATCGGCCAACCATGCGGTTCTCGTCACGGTGTCCGCACCGGTGTCCGCACTGGTGTATGCAACCCAAGCCCACCCCGATCCCTCACTGCACACGACAGTAGCGGCCCAGATCCGT
This sequence comes from Pseudonocardiales bacterium, assembly GCA_052390495.1. Lineage (GTDB taxonomy): Bacteria > Actinomycetota > Actinomycetes > Mycobacteriales > Pseudonocardiaceae. The sequence goes on along the minus strand of JBQTGW010000076.1, from coordinate 104,502 downwards.
CCGCGCACCCCTTACCCGCGGGTACACTGTCTGCCTCAGGATGGCTCAGCCTGACTCGGGATCCAGCTCAGCGCCGCACGGTCCACCACTGCTCGGACCGCCGCCCGGCCCGCAAACTGGCCATCCTGCGGTCGAACTCCGCCTGCACGGCCGGAGGGGATCCGGGCCGCGGGAAAACCCCGGCGATCAGCTTCAGGTCCCGGATACCGTGCAGCACCTCGAAACCCTCCCAGTCCCGCACGTCGAAGCCGTACGCCTGGATGAAATCACGCTGATGCGCCGGGGGCCTGCGGAACCGGACGTCGGCCACGGCGACGGGGGTTAGGTCCCACTCCGGTGGCCCGACGCTGCACGAGTCGAAATCGCACAACACGGGGCCCTCCGGTCCGGGAATGACGTTGCCCAGATGCGCATCACCATGCAGCACGGCAGCAGGCAGCGCGAACCGCAGCTCCGCCACCGCGGCAGCCAACTCGGCGCTGCGACGAAGCAGGAAGTCGCGGTCCCCCGGAGCCATCGACGTGGTGTGCCGGACCCGATTGTCGAAGTCGGTGAGTGGATCCCACTGGGGCAATCCCCACTGGGGCAATCCCCACTGGGGCAGCCCCCGCCGTAGTGGCGCCAGCGCGTGCACGGCCCGCAGCAGGCGGGCTAGATCCGCGCCGCCCGGCCGGGGACCGGTCGGTATCACCGCCTGCCACACGGTGGCGACATGCTCGCCGACCCGCACCGGCTGCGGGACCCCGGGCAGCAGCCGGATCGCGGGGACGCCGTGGGCGGCGAACACCGTCGCGGCTGACACAGCCAGCTCGGCCCTGCGGACGTAGGAGGGCAATGTGACCAGCCGGACCACCACCGGGTGATCGGCCAGCCGGAACACCGCGTTGTTGACATCGCGGAGCAACCGGGCCCCAGTTGGGTCCAGCCCGAGCTCGGCGCATACCGCCGCCAGACCGTTCGCCAGCCCCTCATATCGAGGTGCGGCCGGAAGTACCGTCCCTGCGGGCAGCTCAGACAGGGTCGGCGCCACGGTACTGTCTGATCGAATGGGAGAGGTCCCGGGCGTCGGAGTTGCTGGACCGCGCTCGCGCGGCGATTTCGAGCGGTTCCAGCCGGTCGGTCACCCGACTCGACTGCACGCCTCTCGCCATCAGCAGAGCCTCCCGGCCGATCCGGACACCGGGCTCGACATCGCCTTGACGCAGGTGGTTGGTAGCCAGCGCGGTGAGGGTGAACGCGCGGCTGCGACCCATCGCGTCGCCGTACCCGGCCAGGGCCTCAAGCAGCGCGGGAATCGCCAGAGCGGCGTGCTGTACGTCACGCTCCGAGAGCTCGGTGTGGATGGTCCCGATCATGGCGTGCATGTCGTTCTGGTCGTAGAACTTGGCCCAACCGGGAACGTCGTCGGGATCCGCCCTGGCCAGTTCGTCCCGGGATCTCACGAGCAGCTTCTTCGCCTGCTCGGGATTGTTCATCATCGCGTACGCCCACGCCTCGTTGGCGCACAGCACCGAGACAGCGAGCTCCGAACCGGAGTTCTGCGCGGCGATCTGCCCAAGCTGGAACCACTTGAGTGCGTCGTTGGGCGCCTTGAGGTGCAGGTAGACCCGGCCGATCCGGTACATGATGTTGGAAAGCAGACTCTGGTCACCGGACTCCTTGGCAAACTCAAGGGCGGCGGCGAAGTGACTGCGCGACGAGTCCAGCAGGCCCACGTCGAACGTCGTCCACCCGGCCAGGTTCTGCAAGTCGCCCAGCGCCTGGAACAGGCGCTGGCGCACCGTCTCATGACCCGAAGCAGACACCAGCCGCTGCGCCCAGGACAGCTGGGCAACGACCGCGTCCCGGCACGCGCCGCCGCCGAACTGGTAATCCAGCGCACGCATCGCCCTGGTAGCCGCTTCCACCTGCTTGACATCCGTCATGCCGATATGGCTCGGCGCAGGCGTCTGCGCCACCTCTGGTAGCCACTCCCCCACCTCCTCCGGAAACACCGTGGTGCCGAACAACATGGCAGCACCGTGCGAGAGGAGTTTGCGTCGTTTCACCGACTCAGCCTCCTGAACTTTCGCGTCGTCCGGTGGTCCGGCGACGCTCTTCGCGGTCGCCTTGTCGTAGGCGAGTCCCATGTACCCCCGTGGGATGCCCAGACCATCAGAGATCCGCGCCAACACGTCGTAGGCCATGACCTGGCGGCCCTTGAGGATCTCGGAGACCTCGGACTGCGACTGCCCGGTCAGGGCGGCTATCTGCCGTTGCGAGATGCCTACTCGCCGCAACAGCCGGTAGACCGAACTTACGTCTCGGCCCACCAACGCCCGCTTCATATCCGGTTCGTCCCATGTGCCAGGAGGCACCGGATGGTCTTGCGGGCCTGTTACGTTCATTACGCCCCCTTAGGGCTGTCCGTACGGCTACAACCGAAGCGTAAGCACCTTCGTTGCCGCTGGTGAATAGCACATCGGCAGAGCTGATCGGCGCTACCGGTCACTGCGCGCCGCTCACCGTCATAGCACGCCCCCTCGGCGCAGCGAACACCCACTAGGGGCTGATTCAGCTCATTCTGTTCCCCTGAGGGCGTCCAATCAGGGCATGCTGCAAGGGACTTGCCAACTAGGTAACCCGAACGTCAGTGCCTGACAGCGGCAGCCCGGACAGTGACAACCAGGATCAGTGACAGCCCGGACGGTGACAGCACAGAGCGGTGGGCCGGACGGTGGGAAGGAACGACGAGATGGACCAGATCTTGGGCCAAATCCTCCGGCAGGCTGTGTGGGAACGGCTTGACATGCTCGACGAGCTGGCGAGCAGGGCGGATGCGGAGTCACTGCTCTCACTGGCGCGCACCGAGCTGCCCCGGCTGACCGACGGCTGGCGCGCGCTACTCGCGGCACATGAGCCAGATCCGCGCGGGCGTTGTCCAGAGTGCTCAAGCCGTTGGCGCCCGCGCCGCGCGCCCTGCACCGTCTGGCGGGTCGCACACGACAACCTGGTCTCCGGCGACGCCCCGCCGCAGCCCCGGCACGCGGCAGGCCCTACCTCGTTAGCCACAACGGCGATCGCGGGGCACTGACACCAGCGGGGCACTGACACCCAACTTCACAGAGCCGGCGGTTCGTCTGGTCCTTGCGGGAATTCCCCCACCGCAAGGGTTGGCTCGTCCGCCTCGTGGCCGGTGATCCGGCGACCTTCGTGCTCCCCCGACCGCGAATTCGAAGGATCACCGGCCACAACCTCATCTCATCGCAGCTGGCATGCTAGCTCGCGGTTCGCACAACTCCACAGCCAGTACTCACACCGCTCTTCACCGAGTGGCGTGCCGCGCCCGGTGGCGCCATCTCCCTGACCGATCGCCACCGTGACCGTTGGTCCGATGACCGCCGGATCCCAGCGCCCGGTGCCCTAGCCCGAAATCCCACACAACTTCGGCCTAGCGTAGCGAGGCCCGGGAGATCCCGTCCGGCGCCGGACGCGTCCAGCGCGGGCACCCCAACGGGCGGGGTCGTTCGAGATGAACGGCCCCGCCCCTGTTCTACCCCCGCCCCTGTTCTACCCCGGCCCCGGTCCTGCACCGTCTCCCGTTCGTGCACTGCCCTCCCTCGTTCCTGCACCGTCCACTTCCTCGTTCCTGCACCGTCCACTTCGGTCAACGGCGACGCCAATGCGGCGAACGGGTCCCCGATCAGGTGACCCCAGCCGACGGCGTCCTCCTTGGTCAGTGCGCCCGACGCTGCGCACTCCTCAGCAGTTGGGACGGCAGGCCCTGCGTCCGATCGCCTCGAGCATCACTTCACGGACCTGGCGCGGATCCTCCGCCCGGTACATTTCGCCTCCAGTAGCAGCGCTCATCGCCGTGAGCGCGTCAACGTCGGCGCTAGCCCCGTACGCAATCGTGAGCAGGAGCACGGGACGCGCCGGGTCGTGCTCCGCTCGCAGCGTCGTGAGTAGCGTCTCGAGCGTGATCCCGATGGGGTCGTCGTTCTCGCCGTCGGTCAACAGCACCACCGAATTGACGCTGTCCGCACTCCAGCCTTGGCGCAGCGACCGAACAGCAGCCAGCGCCGTGTCGTACAAGGCCGTCCTGCCATCGGGCACCGGGCGGATCAATCCCAGTGCTTGCGCCAGCCGCTCCCGGCCGGTGGTGCCGTCGGGGTTGCGGCCGAGCCGGATCACCGGCACGAGCTCCCGGTAGTCAGCGTCGGGCGTCAGGTTCGTCGAGAAGGTCCACAGCCCGGCTTCGGTGTCGTCGGGGTACAGCGCCAGGCCGCTCACCGCGACCTGAAGCGCCACGTCGAGTTTGCTGGCCCCCTCACCACCAGGGGCCGGGGCTGCCATGGATCCCGAGACGTCGAGGACCACCAGGAGGCGAGACCCGCTCTGGATCGAGGTGAGGGTCCGGATCGCCGTGTCGATGCTCGCGGTGTCGGGCACCCTGCCGACATCGGTGCGGGTCGGATCGACACCGTCCTGCGCACTGAGCAGCGGACCCGGTGCCCCGCCTGCATCGCGGAATCCGGCCGCTTGCAGCCGCTGCCGCCCGAGGTCACCAGTGAGCTCGTCAAGCAGCCGCTGGGCCCGGACGCGCTGCGTGTGATCGGAGGACAGCACGAGGTACGGGTAGTCAAGGGTGTAACCGTTTCCGGGTAGGTAGACCGCGTCGACCCGGCTGGGCAAGCGTTGCGCGTTCCGTACCCACACCTGCTGCTCCGTCGTCGGCACGCCGCGGGCCTCGCCCTGATGCAACGCGATGAGGAGTTGGTCAGACCGTTGGCTGGTCCGCTCGGCGGCGCGGACCACGCCCGCAAGGGTCGCCCTCGCGTCGGGCCGATCAGCCAGTGCCGCCTGTAATCCAAGCAGCACACCCACCGTCGGAACGGAGCGGTTGGGGTCCGGCAGAGCGAACTGGACCGGCCCAGCGGCGGCGCCAGATGCGGGCAGCAGGGAGTTCAGGTCCGGCGGGCCGAGGCGCACGGCTACGTCCTCGGGCAGTGCGACCACGATCGGCGAGCGGGCGACGGAGGCGTTGTTCTGCGGCAGCCCGCGACCAACCGGAAACCTCCGGTTCGTCCACGCGGAGGAATCTGCGATCCAGACGTCGGGCCGGTCGCCCCGCTCGGCGACAATCGCATCCGCGACCTCTGCGGAGTCGATCGCGGTCACAATGGGCGGTGCACAGGGACTCGTTCCGTCACTGGGATATGTCGTGGCCACCAGATCAGCGACTACGCCGGCGATCTCGGGCGCCGCGGAGACATTCAGCGGACGGGTAGCCCCGTCGCAGGCAACATCCTGATCAGAATATGTCGAAACGAACACAATGGTACCAAGTAGTACCGCCATGGTACCCACCACCGCGGCGTTCACCCGGCTGCGCGGGCGGCGATGCCGGGGATTCTCGTGCTTATCGGTCATAACTCGCCCCCGACGAGGTTAAGCAGGTAGCCCTGGCCGCATACCGTCCGGATCGCCAGCCCGATCGGCTGAATCTGTAGCTACATTGACTTAAAATAACAGCGTTACTCCAAGTGGGGGTGTCGTCGATCCTCCTCACCACGAGCCTGAACCGTTAGCGGCAACGAGGAGGGACCGACGATGCCCGGCGGCCGTCACCGACGCCCGGAACCGGTCCGTGACCGACAGTGGCTGCTGCCCCTGGTGGTGCTCGTGGTCGCAGGCGTGGCACTGGGCGTTGCCCAGGGGGTGCTCTCCCTGCTGGTGAGCCGGGGCCGGCTGGCCATGGGAGCCGAAGTGCACGCCGTCCTGGTCGTGCTCGTGCTCGGCACCGCCCCCGGCTACGCGATGCTGCTCATTGCCCGGTACCGGACGGAGTTACGCCAGCACCCCAACCGGTTCGTGGCTATGCACGTCGCCTGGCGCGCTTCGCTGGCACCGATTGCGGCCAGCGCGGCCACCGTTGGACTAGGGCTGCTGTGCCTGCTCGTCAGCGACCTCGGGCTCAGCCGCTATCTCGGGTCGGTCGGCGCCATCGGGATGGCCGGTGTGCTGCTCGCCACGATCACCTTTCTGCCTGCCCTGCTCGCGCTGATCGGCCGGGCAGCGTTCTGGCCCCGGCGGGTGGACGTCGGATCGGCCCCAGCCGAGCCGGGCGGTGTCTGGCTGAGGGTGGCCGCGCTGGTAGACGGCCGCCCGCGGCTGGTGTGGATGAGCGCGGCGATCGGCCTGATGCTGCTGTCGCTCGGGGTGCTGCGGCTGGACGCCAGCGGGATCCCCGAGAGTCAGCAGATCGCCTCGGGCAACACTGAATCGCAGACCGTTCAACAGGTGATCAGCCAGCATTTCCCGGCCGGGGCCGGGAATCCGGCGATCGTCATCATGCGCGCGGGGTTCGCCGATGCCGTGGCGGGCGTGGCCCGCGACGTGGCCGGGGTCGCCACGGTCGCACCCTTCGTCGGTATCCCGCCGCCGGGGGCCGAGACTCCGGAGCCCGCGGTGCGGGCCGGGATGTCCCGACTCGACGTCACCCTCGACAGCGCACCGGACAGCGCCGCGGCCACCGACACCGTACGGGCGCTGCGCGCGGCGGTGCACGGTGTGTCGGGCGCCGATGCGGGGGTGGGTGGATCCACCGCAGTGCAACTCGATGTCACCACCACAGCTGCGCAGGACCGCATCGTCATGCCGCTGATGCTGTTCGTGCTGTTCGTGCTGCTCGCACTGCTGTTGCGGGCTCTGGTGGCACCGCTGCTCCTGCTGGCGGCGGTGGTGCTGTCGTTCTTGGCGGCGGTGGGCACGTCGGCTCTGGTGTTCGAGTACATCTTTGGCTTCCCCAGTGTCGACTTGACCTTCCCACTGCACGCCTTCGTGCTCCTGGTCGCGCTCGGCGTGGGCTACCACATCGTCCTGATCAGCCGGGTCCGCGAGGAGTCGACGCGCCACGGCACGCGGCAGGCAACCCTGATCGCGCTGGTCGCGACCGGCGGGGTGAGCACGTCCGCCGGGATTGTGCTGGCCGCAACATTCAGCGCGCTCGCGCTGGTACCACTGGTACAGCTCGCCTTCACAGTGGCCTTCGGGGTGCTGCTCGACACACTGATCGTCCGATCCCTCCTGGTACCCGCCCTGGTGATCGACACCGACCGCTGGTTCTGGTGGCCGAGCCGGCACTGCGGGCTACACCGGTTGCCAGCCCCGTCGCGCTGAGCCCGAGCCTGACTGCGCACCCGGTGTGCGTCAGCGGTGTCGGGCTGCGGTGTCGGCGGCGGACCGGATCAGAGCCGCGACGTCGGCAGTCAGGCGCTGCTTGTCGGTGGGGGCGAGCAGCAGCCGGTCGCCCCGCTGATGGCGGATCTGGACCCGCCCGTGCTCGGTGTCCAGCACGCTCACCACACCAGGCGCGCGGTGGCGACGCCCCAGCCGGTCCCGGGCCGCCGCGCCGATCTTGAACCGGCGCAACACGGACCCGGTGAGTAGCCGGCGGACCTGGCGGGCATCGTCGGAGCGCAGCCCCGCCCGCTCCAGCCGGGTGAGCTCGGTGTCCGCCCGCAACCCATCGCCCGCGGCGAGCTCGGCCGGGATCGTGACGGCGTTGCCGGTCGCCCGCTGGAGCTCCGGGACATGGACCAGCAGTGCCTCGGCGAGCCCACTGGGCCGGGCGGGCCACAGATCCACCGCGTCCGCATCGGGCACGGCGACGACGCCGACCATGCCCGCCGCGCAGGCCAGCACCCGAACCTCCTGGTCCGGCCCGGTGAGCATGCGTAGATCCGCCTCTACGGTAGGGCGGGCGAGCGCGCCGAGGGCGTCCTCGATCTCAGGCCGGGGTCGGCGCGCCTCGACCAGCTGCCTCGCGCGTAGCTGCTCCCATGCCTGGTTGTCCAGCCAGTCACGCTCGTCGATCGTGGCGCCATGGTCGGGAAGGTTCAGCAATGGTGGTTTGTCCCCCAGCTCCATCCGGCGCCACAGCGCGGTGAACTCCACAATGGACAACCGCAGCACCCCGTTGCGGGTCATCGCCGGGCGGGCTCGTCGTCGTCCGGTAGATCCTCGCCGATCACCGCGGGTGCGGTCCACGGCAGTTCACCGATGAGCCGGTTCGAATCCGGCTCGATGAGGTAGGTGGGGCGCCGCCGCTCGTTGTCCTCACCACCCCGGCCCCCGCCAATACCACCGAACGGCACACCACCAGCGTTCACCGCCCCACGGCCAGCGCCTGCTACCGCTCCCGCCGGGCCCGCTGCACCTGCGCCGGCAGCGCGCGCCGCCGCCGATTCCGGCGAGCCGGTCGGCCCGAAGCCACCCCGATCCGGCCCGAAACCGCCGACGCCCGGTCCGCCTCCCGCAGGTCGGAACCCTCCCGCCCCAGGCCCGCCACGCATACCGGTACCACCACCGGGACCAGCCCGGCCAGCACCCGGCCCTCTCGACCCACCCGCTGCGGGCGTCCGCGGCGCGACACCACCGGGCCCGCCAGCAACCGGCGCAGGCACCACGACCGGAGCCGGGCGCCCCCCATCGGGCCCGCCGGGGCCACTACCGCCTGGCGGCACGACGGGACCACCGCCGCCCGGCGACCAGGTCGACGCGGGCGCCGCAGTCAGCTCAGTAGCCGCACCACCTCCCACACCGGCAGACGGCGTCGACGCACCCGGCGCCGCACCACCCCCACCCGCGCCACCAGGGAAACCGCCGATCGTGGAGCGGTTCCCGGTGGGGATGGTGATATCGGGCTCACCGGCAGGGGGTGGCGCGAACTGAGGCACGCTCATCACCTGATCATTGGTGCCGTTCTGATAAGAGATCATCGCGGCGCGGGCCTGGCGCTCCTGCTCGGCATTGAATGCCTCGTCGGCCTCCTGATCGGAGGTGGTAAAGCTGTCGATGACCGGGATGTCCTTCCAGCCCCACCCACTCGGCTCGGGAGGTACCTCCGGAACATTGTTCCGCGCCGTGGTGAACTCGCTGATCTGATTGTCGATCCGGTTCCGGGTTTCATTCGCCAGCCGCTGCGCCTCGTCCACCCACGACCCCACCGGGACCATCGCCCCGACCGCCGCGTCCGCCGCCGCACCCTGCTGGGACGCCTGCACTCCGCTGATGGCCAAGTCGACGTATTCGCGGACTGCGGTCAACCGCCCGGCCAGCTCGTGCCAGCCCGCCATTGCGTCACCTTGGCTGTTCGGCCCCATGCCGTCATACATCTCATGCCGGATCTGCTCATGCGAGTAGGTCCCGAAGTTCTCACAGGTTGTCATCGACTCTCCCCATCAATTCAGCGGCGGGAGATTACCCACCGCCACCTCCGCCGCCGCCCGCGCCGCCCCACACGGATCGTCCGGTGGCTCGCGCAAGTCCGTGAAACCCACATCAAGACCCTGCCGCTCAGCCAACCCCACCGTCACGTCACACCCAGGCAACCCGATCGCGTCTTGATACACCACCGCAGGCAGCCCGGCGATCTCTATCGGTTCGAACACCGGCAAACCAGCCCCGGCCAGATACGTCCGCTCCAGCACATCCCAATCTGGGTACGTCGCGACGAAGAGCCGACCGTTGTGGCCACTGTCGATCCACACGCACACCCGGTGACCAGACGGTAAGGCCCGCGTGCTGTTCGGCGGAAGGTCAAAACCGAACCCCGCGAGCTGCTCTGTCGTGAACACGTCGCACGGCCGCTCCCCGTAGACCCGGATATCGCGGGGGTTCTGCACCGGCGGTGAGAGTTGCCGGGGCTGCTGTGACGTGACGCCCGCACCAGACGACGGCGGCGCCGAGCTACCGTCGGTCCGGGAGCATCCGCCGATCAGCGTCGACGCAGCCGCCAGTGCACACACCAGCACTATGATCCGGGGCATCACAGTGGTCGATCAAACTTTAGCTCCCGGGCGGGCGGGAGACTGATCTCATCGACCTGCAGGTAGGTCTTCAGGCTAGCCTCCAGCTTGTCCGCATCGTCGCGTAACCGGCGGGCACCACCGATCAGCGCCAACCGCAGTGACCCCTGCTCACCCACTGCGGCCTCGGCGAAGACCCGCACCGCGTTGGCGCTCACCACATCCAGGCCAGGTGGCGTGATCTGGGCGAGGTTCCACGCGTTCTCGGCTTCAGCTTCCAGGGCTTCTGCGGCGCGGCGCAGGTCGGCGATGGCTTGCGGGGCGCGATCCACATCGACTGTGTATCTGCCTCCACCGGTCGTCGTGGTGGGCTGTGGCAGCCCTGGCTGACCAGGCGCGCCCCCACCGGGAGCAGATACTGGCGTGGCGGGACCTCCACCCATACCCGCAAGCGGGCCTGGCCGAGCCCTGTATGCATCGCTCATTCCCGAAGCCCCTCGCCCACGATCTGTCGCTATTCGGGGGCAGCATGCCACAGCCCGGCACCGTAGTGGGACCGAACGGGTGGAATCGTTCAGTACCGAGCGCCGCACGGATCCCGGCACTGATCGGGGAATCTGCGAATAGATCGGTTAGCCGGGCATCACCTGCTCTCGTTGCTGGTCAGTCGCCCACTCCAGGGAGTCAGTTGCACCCGGGAGCCACAAACTGGTCAGCCGGGGCGCTCGCACCCCAGCCAGGTTCGCAGCGGGGAGCCGGATGGTCGTCGGGCGCTGCTCGTGCCGCGGGACACGCAGGGACAGCGGCGCCGGATAACTCGCGGTGGGGCGTCGGGGTGCTGTGGGTGCACCAGGTTGAGCAATGCCCGCAGGGTGCATTCCGCAGGACCCTCGTAGGCCCATACAACGGCCTACGACGTCAAGCAGCAGCAGCTCCACCTCGGTGGGCAGGCTCATGGGCTCGGCGCTTCGATGCGGGCCTGCACGATCAGGCTCGGAACCCGGCCGAAGTGGACCACCTCACGCTGAGCAGGTGGACCGTCGAGTGCCGTACCCGGTGATGGACGGTGGCCCCGGCCGTGGCGGGGGGTCAGGCCGGGGCCACCGTCGTCATGGTGAAGTGCCGGAGCGCCCAACAAGGGTGGGCCCGCAGGTGCCCTCCACGACGGGAGAACTAGTCCGCTCGCGAGTTTCCTATCTCTTAACAGCATCACACGCGCAGCTTCTCAGCAACTTTCACGATCTTCTAGTCCACCGAAAGAGTGATTGAGGAAACACACAGCAACCAGACAGGGAGGGTCGGCTGATGCCCACGCGGCTGTTGTCACCGCTGGGGCATTGCCCATGGTGTTTGCGGGAGGATGTGTCCGGTCTCGAGGAGGGATTTGAGGTTGGACAGCACTGCTGCCCAACCGGCAGCGGCTTCGTTGCGTTCGGCGTCGTCGGCGAGGTTCTCGTGGGTGACGGTGAGCCGGACGATCTCGCCGTAGGGCTCGATGTCGAAGGTGACCCGGGACGGGCCATCGGCGCGGTCCCCGCCGGGATCGTCCCAGGTGGTCACCAGTCGTGTGGGTGCCACGCTTTCCACAACCGTGCCGACAACATCGGCGGTGCGCGTGCCGTCGGTGCGTTGATGCTCCCACGCGGAGCCGACCTGCCAGTCCGACACGTTGCTGTGCCCCCAGTATTCGGCGGTCAGGTCGGCGTCGGTCAGCGCGTGCCAGACCTTGTCCGGCGTGCTCTGGATGTAGGTGACGTACACGAATGTCGGCTTGTCGGTCATGGCTTCCTCGGCTCGTCGTTTCAGGGTGCTCAGTGCTCGAAGACGCGGGCGCTCGAATTTGTCGATCCAGCGCTCCTGGATCTCGTGGAGGGGTACGGGGTTGAGGTAGTGAAGTTTTTCTCGCCCCCGCCGCACCGTGCTGATCAGGTTGGCGGCCTCGAGGACAGCCAGGTGCTGCGTCGCCGATTGACGCGTCATGTCAACGCGGTCGCACAGCTCGCCCAGCGTCTGCCCGTTGTGCTCGTGCAGCTGGTCCAGCAGATACCGCCGGGTCTGGTCGGCCAGCGCTTTGAAGACCTTGTCCAGCTCTGGGTGCACACCACACGTTATGCAGGCAAATGACTGCATGTCAAGCCGAACGTGCTACCGGCCGAATGACGGTGACGAGATCGGGTAACAACCGCTCCGTCGCTGCGGGCAGCCTCACTGACTCGGGGCTTCGATCCGGGCTCGTAGATCCCGCACGGTCGGGCGCGGGGTCCGCTCGAAGTGGACGACCTCACGCTGGGCGGGCGCGTGGTCGAGTGGCGCGGTAGGCACATCAGTGCGCCAGGCACGCCGCGAGGATTCGGTGTGTTCGGGGTCGGCCAGCAGGTCGAACGTCAGGATCGCGTCACGCGCGGCAGCGCGCAGCTGCCCGACCTGCAACGAGTTCAGGCGAAGCGGCCCCGCGCCGGTGGTAGTGATCGTGATGCCGGACGGCGAGAGCCGGATCAGCAACCGAGACCGACGACCGTCGAGGTCCCGGCAGGGCACTGTCCACACCGCCGGATCGCGCTGCCAGCCCAGCCGCGCCAGCAATCGGATCAACGGCGTGCTGCGCCGGTGCCTGCCGGGTGCGGGGCGCACCGCACCCGGCAGGGGACGGTGACCTCGGCCGCTTCGGGACCCAAGCCGAGACCACCGTCGTCGCGGGTGACAGGCCGGAGCGCCCAACGGTGGGCTTGCAGATGCCTTCCACAATGGGAGTACTAACCTGCTCGCGGATTTTCCGCTTTTCAACAGCATCACACGCACAGCTTGTCAGCAACTTTCACGATCTTCTAGTCCCACGAACGGGTGACCGTGCCGTCACTCACGGCACACACCGCAACCAGACGAGGAGAGCTCCCATGGCGCAGCGCAAGACGGTCCGGTCCCGCCGGCTGGGCAAGCAGATTCGCAGGCTCCGCCACGACGCCCAGCTCAACCAGGAAAAACTGGTCGACCAGATGAACGCAGGCCAGCCCCAACAACGCCGCATCTCCGCCGCGCACCTGTCCCGATTGGAATCCGGCATCGCCCGGATCACCATCGAGCACCTGCAACGGATCGTGAAGGTGCTCGACGCCGACGCCGAGCTGGCGCAGAAGCTCGACGAACTACGCCGCCGGGCCAACGAACGAGGCTGGTGGCAGGAGTACTCGGACATCCTCACCGAAGCCGTGGAGATGCTCGTCGAGATCGGCGAGGATGCCACCTCCGCGCGCAGCTACAACAACGTGTTCGTGCAGGGCTTGCTGCAGACCCGAGCCTACGCCGAGGCGGTGATCGGCAACGGCCGGGCCTTCGTCGCGCCGATCAACGTGGACCGGATGGCCGAACTGCGGCTGCGGCGCCAGAAGCGGCTGGCTGAGGACGACTTCCAGGGCCTGGTAGCTGTGATGACCGAGGGCGTCATCCGTACCATGGTGGGCGGCCGAGATGTCATGCGTGAACAGCTACGACACTTGATCGAAGTAACTCAGGAGCACCCGGTGACGATCCACATCCTGCCCTTCAGTGCTGGAGCGTTGCCCGGCTCCGACAACTTCGTGATCTTCGAGTTCCCGGATGACCTCGACGGCGACGTGGTGTACGTGGAGAGCGACACGGCGCAGCGCATCTACGAGGATCGCAAACCCGTGCGGCAGTGCATGTACACCTTCGATGCGGCTCTGGCCCAGGCTCTCCCAGCCCGGGAGTCCCAGGACCTGATCCGCACAGTCATGGAGGAGTTGTGACCCAGTGGCCCGCACGCCCAACCCGTACCCCTCGCTCGATGATGCGCAGTACGACGCCGTGGTCAACGGCCACTACGTGAAATCGACCTTCAGCAACGCCAGCGGTGACTGCCTGTCCTTCACCCTGACCGGCGGCCTGATCGGCTTCCAGGACGACAAACTCCCCCCACCCGAACGCAAAGCCCGCACCCTCATCTTCACCCAACCCGAACTAGCCGCCTTCATAGCTGGCGCCAAAAACGGCGACTTCGACCACCTCCTCGACTGACACCGGAGCGAGTGGCCTCCCAGGATCGAGACTCAACGTCGGCGGCCAGGCCGGGCGGCAGTGAGGAGAAGGTCGAGCACCTTGCGCGCGTCCTCGCGACGATCAGCTTGGGGGTGCAGCAAGGCGACCACCGTCACGATGGCGACGAGCACCAGGTAGATGCACGCTGCGGCGACGAGAACCGCCGACTGGCGCCGGGTACTGGCCTTGCCTTCGACAACCAGCGATGATGACCTCATGGAGCTGCGCCCTGGGGTGAACGTCGATACCGCACTGCGATCGGGCGCCCGGTGGACCTGCGGACCTACCACGACCTCAGCAAGCTCTTTCGGGACAACGTGGCAGCCACCGCGCAGATCCTCTATGCAGCCTGAAAAAGACCAGGTCCGCATCGCGCACATGCGCGAAGCGGCTACCCGCGCCATCACATTCTCGGTCGGCCGCTCACGTGAGGATCTTGACCACGACGACATGCTGGTCCTGGCCCTCACGAAGCTTGTCGAGATCGTTGGAGAAGCCGCGAAGCACGTAGGAGCCGAGACTCGCAGCCGATTCCCGGGGGTTCCGTGGTGGCTGGACCTCCGGGCGCTGTGTCAAGCGCTGTTGCCGCCGAACACGATCCAGCGCATCCGGTATTTCACGGCCAAGGTCAACGGTCACGCGGACCCGCAGCAGCCGCACCCGATCATCAGCCGCACCCTGCAGCGGACCCGTCCGAGCTTCACCAAGCAGATCCGCCGAGGAGTCCTGGCGGCCAGCCAGTTCCCGGAGAAACTCAGCGACGCCACTGGGCCCATCACCAAACCCGCGACCTGGTGACAAAGCAGAGGCCCCGCCGAAGCGGGGCCTCGCGCCCAGCCACCGAAGCGCCTGGGGGGATGAGACAGAGTCTAGCCACCAAGCTGGGTACGCGACAACCTGCTCCCCTACGGACTGGTGGCGAACCTTCAGCGCTCCCGTCCTCCCGCGGCCACCCCGGCGACCGTGGAGATCGGCCATGACCACCGTCCTGGCCAGAGGCGATCGCCACCCCGTGCGGCAATGCCAATCCTTCACTGTCACTGGCCCATCGGCTCGTGTCATAGTAAATGAGGCTGAGCGGGATCTCCTGGATCGGGAAGGGTGTTCAATCGAATTGCCAGGTCTGCGCGACTGCGCACCGGGATCGCGCCTCGCTCGATGAGCAACTGATTCCCCGACGGGGTCTCGTCGCCGAACTGCAGAGCGAACACCGGCCTTCGGGCCGACAACGCCTGCTGTCCGGCATTGAGTGTCCCACCCTTTTCACCGGCTTCGACGACCACCAACCCAAGACCGAGACCAACGATGACGGTATTACGCGCCATAGCCGTTCCGACCGACCAGGGTTGGGTTGGGGAAAACTGCGACACAGCGGTGAGCTGATCAGGTTCCGCACCACCGTGCCAATCGTGCCGCCTGAACTTGGCGATACCTTCCGGAAGAACGGCCACCGTGCGACCCCCGGCGATCAGGGCGGATCGGTGGGTTTCGGCGTCGACTCCGTGGGCATAGCCTGAGACGACGGTCACTCCGACCCGGGCGATCTCGTCACCACAGGCGCGCGCGGCCAGCAAACCCTGGACGGAAGCCTTCCGGGACCCACACATCCCGAGACTGCGAGACAGCGGCAGGCGTCGGTCACCGAGGACGAAGAGCGCAGGCGGCGCCTGGAGCATCGCCGCCAGCAAAGGCGGATAGCCTGACCGACCCAGGATCACCGCAGTCACTCCGGCCGCGGCCAGGGACTCGGCCTCCGTATCGACGTCGCCGCGTAGCGTGGCGGAGAGCCGCTCGTAGACGGTGTCGAGGACCTCCCCTCCCCCGGAACGAAGCCGCTTAGCCAGGCCCCGCGGCCCGCCACCGTGTCTCGTGGCTGTGATCGCTAGCCGGAGCGTGACAAGATCCTGTTCGGTGGTCACCAGATCAGCCGCACGCGATGCCATCGCGTCAGGGTGCCCCATCCGCGCTGTGGCGCCCACAGCGGTGGCGGCCACAGCGGTGCAATCGAACATGTGTTCGATTATGGTGGTTCGGCCCGACAACCTCAAGAGCGCTCACCAGCCAGCTCCCGGTACCGACGACACGCGGCTCGGAAGTCGAGGGTGACTATTCCCGCAGCGGCCATGATGTTGGTGACCAAAGGCCAGCCAGGTTGAGGACCCCTCACAGATGCACCCTGACCGCACCCACGTACCCGACCGTCGCGATAACCGACTCACCGCGCACCTGTTCACAAACACTCCCGACCTGCGTCGGCACCACCTCGACCTGCGGTGCAGTAACGACATTGCCGGCCAGTTCCTGGACCTCGGCCACTGCGGCGTGCACTACCGTCGAGTCGAGCCGGCCAACAACGAGTGGACTCATCGGCTCGAAGCCGAAGGCCCTGCTGACCCGCAGGTCCGCTCGCTGGCCGATCTGCTGCAGAAAGTGATCACGCTCCGAGCTCCGTCGCCGATGTCAGTCGCACTGGTACTGGCTTCATACCGGACTCCGGTAGCTGACATCGAACCGAACGCATGGCCCTACACCACGACAGCGGACATGGTGCGCCGGGGAAAGTACTGGAAGGAGAAACCGCGCACGGTCGAGGCTGCCGGACGCTGGCTGGCCGATCGACTCGGCGAGGTACTCACCAGACATCCGACGCTCGCGACCGCGGACGTTGTCGTCGTCGTACCCGGGCATGATCGCACCCTGCTCAGCTTCGGTGAGCGCCTCGCCGCGACAGTGGGTGCGCAACATGGTCTCACCGAGATCCGGGTGCAAAGCCGACGAGAGTTCCGCCCCGAGGCCAAGAGCCGGGGCTCGGACCATGCGGATGACCTCGATGACGAGTTCAGCATTGCTGAGCAGCTCAGCGGGTGCCACGCTCTGGTGATCGACGATGTGGTGCGTTCGGGTACTACCTTACGAGCTGTAGCCAAGGCGGCACGGGCGGCGGGTGCCGGTCGGATCAGCGGGCTTGTCTGCGTCCGTACGCTCCGCAGCTGACCAGGTCATCCTGTGATCGTCAGAAGGACCAGGCAGGATCCTCAGGGCGTGGTACACCCGGGACGCGCACCGTGGCGACTATCTCCCGAAGTGCTGCGGACAACCCATCGAGCCCGCGAGGGTCACAGGGCAGACCAGTTCGCAGCAACCGGGCCAGATCTGCTCGCAGCTCATCAATCTCCGTGGGGGACACGGGGGCAGTCGGAAGAGCGGCGAGCGCTTCGACCACCTCCCGCAGGGTCGTCTCCCAGCCAGGCACCACGATCTGCCACTGCCGGTACGACTCCACAACGTCCCGGGCCGCCGCGGCGCTGGCCACCAGGTCGTGCTCAATGGTGGACACGGGGACTCCTCCTGACGACACGACAACTGAATTCGCGACCGGCACTCGCCGAGGAGGATACTCTCACACGCGACAGAATATGGCGCCGACACGCAGAATCTGTCGTAACCTGGTATCGTGGCGATACGTCGGCGGGGCACCCAGCCCCCGATACCCACGGGATTCGGAACCGTCGACGCCGAGTGGTCAACGAGCGCAGAACATGATCCGGTGCTGGTTGCGGCGCTGAACTTGCATCATCTGGTCGTTCGGGGCTTCATCGACCAGGCGAGAGGTGACCCCGCACAGCTCTTGGTCGATCGGCTCGGGACCAGCCTTCGGACCGCCCAGCGCCTCCTGAGCGGTCGTCAGCTGTTCAGCTTGCCGGAAATAGTCGAGCTGGCGTCACTGACCGGCAACGAACTCTTCCGTCACCTGCCGACGGATGTGATCGACTTCTTCCCGGCCAAATACCGACAGTACTTAGCCGGGTGGCAGGCCGGTCGTCACCGGCTTCCGGCATTTTCCCCACCCGCTGGGGTGGACGACGTCCACTGGGGTGTGGTGGCCCGCGCCCTGCATCAGTGGATCACCGACGAGACCGAATTCCATCGTGGGCCGCTCATCGCAGCCGAGGTCGTGGTCCATCAGCTCGCCAGCTGCCTTGCCGAAGCAGGCATCGCCAGTGATCTGGTCCTCCCGCAGCGAGAATTATCCCTCCCGACGTCGTGGGCAGCACTGCAGTTGATTACTAAGTTCCCTTGCCTCCTCGCGGTGGCCTGGCTTCCTGATACCGGCGACGACCCCGCTGAGCAGCTGGCGGATGCCATTGGTGGCTTCCATCGGTTGGTCGCCGGTCCACGTCCGGTAGTGGTCATCCTCGCGGTCGGCACCCGCTTCCTGGCCCAGTTACAGCTACATCTGCCGACCCTGGTCACGGCCAACCCGGACGACAAGGTCAACATCCCGCTGGAGATCGCCGGACGTATCGGCGCGCTCCAACCGGCCACCACAGCCACGCCGGACCTCGACCTCACCGTCATCTTCCGATCATCTCCCACATCACCCACCCTGATCCTCTTCCGGGTTGGCAAAACGTGATCGGGGATTGACCTCATGGAGCTACGACCTGGAGTGAGCATTGATACCGCACTGCTAGAGCACTTCGCGTTCGGTCCTGCTTCCCGGCTCACCGCGACAGCCAGCTCCAACTCCACCGGCCCGAGCTCGAACCGCAGCTCTTCACCCTCACCCCTCCCGCCGCAGCTGGCTGATCACCTACGCCAACTCCACCCGCTCCGCCATGACGCGTATCTTGTCCTATCTTCGCCATAAGGTCCGCGCTGCGCAGCCGGGCCTTCTCCGTTGCCGATTCGAATGGGACGGTCAAGCGGACCCGCAACAGCCGGTACGGCCGAGCACCTACCTCCGAGCACTCCAGACCGTCCCGGGGCTGACCGTGCATTTGGGCCACTTCTTGACCTCGACCGTGCGCATGCCGCTCGCCAGTCCGGCGCCCGGAGGTCCCGAACCGTCGAAGTGATCAAGACCGAGGAAAAGGGGTCCGAGGTCAACCTGGCGACCGATGCCAACACCGGCGTGTCAGTTGACCAACAGCAAAGGAGACCACCATGCTCACTGAACAGACTCGGTGGTCCCCAGGTCATGGCAAACCGCTCGTCCCATCATCCTGGCAGGCGACATGTCCGACCGAGAGCAGGTGGTAAGCCATGGCGAGTCAATCGACGAGGGCTGAGAGCACGGTGATGCGTTTCGAGGCGACGGTCCACGCGACGACGAGGAGCGCGGAGCTGCACGCCGTCGACTCGCTCGACCTCGACAGGGTGCCCGATCCCGAGGGTGGGGTGCGGATCCTGATCGGTCCGGAGAACCTGGCACGGCTTGTCGCGGAGGGCTATGAGGTCCGGGTGCAGGCGGTCGCGCCGGTCGCGCCACTCGACCCGGGCCTGGTCTCCGACGAGGCCGACGTGCGGGCGTGGTTCGACAACATAACCGGGGACGCGCGGGGTGAGGGCTGATGTACCGCACCGTCGCTCAGCTCGACCAGCTTGGTGGGTTGCTCGCGCAACGTGAAGTTCCTGCTCGACACCCGTCGCATCGATTGCTTCGTCGATGTGCACTCCTACTCCGAGCTGGTGCTGTACCCGTGGAGGCACGTCCCGACACAGACGACGGACTCGACGAAACGATTCACCACGCTGCCGACCGGTACCTGCACGCCGATCACCGATCCGGGCCTATCAGGAATACATGACGCCACGCGACCAGCAACGGTTCCAGACCGTCGCGCAGCGGATCGTGACGGCCATCGCTGACGTTCGGGGACGCGCCTACACCCCGCAGACCGGGTTCGGGCTCTACGGGACCACGGGCACCCACAGCAACTATGCCTACGCCCGCCACATCGCGGACCCGAACACGCGCAAGACGTACGGGTACACGTTCGAGACCGGCCCGTGGGTCGGCAATGCCCGCGACTCATTCCATCCCGCAGACCCTGAACCGATTAAACTCGATGCGAAATCGGGATTGTTGGCGTTGACGCAACAGTGCATCTGCGCAATCGAGCTGATCGGAGTGGTGTTCCTCGGCGGCGAGCAAGCGGTTGACGCGCTTCGGAGGATCCGCGACGACGTACTCGCGACCACCCCGGCTGGTCGGGACTGGATCCTGCTGTTCGAGGATCTTCAGACTCGGGTCCTTCCAGTCGTGCTGGCCGACGACGCCCTCGCCGAACGGGTGGCTTCGGTCGTGAGCCGGGCCAGCCGCGCGGCCGCCGACGAGACGGCATCGATCGAGCCCGAGCTGGTGGTCTCGCGACTCGGGCCCAGGCTCTACCACCTCCGGACGGAAAACGGCAGACATGAGGTGGATCTCGTCATCGAACTGGCAGACCGCCGGGTCATCGGTATCGAAATCAAAGCAGCTACCGTACCGAACCACACCGACGGGAAGCATCTCGCCTGGCTGCGTGACAGCCTCGGAGATCGGTTTGTCACCGGTCTCGTGCTGCACACCGGCCCCTACTCCTATCCACTCGACAAGCAACTGTATGCCACGCCGATCTGCGCCTTATGGAGTTTGTAATGGCAGGGTTACCCGCGACCGGCCCACACGCATGACGCCATGCGTGTCCCGCGAGAGTGGGACAGGCTCGGCATCGACAGCGGGCAACATGACAGAGCCTCACTGCCTCACAGCAGGATCGTACCGGCTGGCCAGGTCTGACCGATCTGTCACACAGAGATCACCTTGAGTCCCGACGAACGCCGCAGGCAGGTCGAGGCCATCGGTCGCGGAGTGGGGGCCGCCGCGGTCAAACCTGAACAGTTGCCGTCAGAAAAATTTTCAACGTCTCGGTGGTATCAGATGGGCAAGATCACGCGTCTACTTATCGAAACGGGCATGAGCGCCCATTCAGCAAGCAGGGGGGACTTCTCTCGATCGCCTCGGCATCTGTTGCCCGTCGTTGACACACTTCTTCCCAGCAACGCTCGACGTACGGCGCAGTGCTCTCTGGTCAGAAACAATCCGAGTGTGAGGAGTAAGTGATGAGCAATGCCGTGATGATCAAACTCCGTGAGCTACGGGAGATTGACGCGCGAACCGTTCTTACCGGTCCGTTGGGCCGGGTCCGCCTGACCCAGTTGCAGCCAGGCCAGCGCAAGACGTTGGTCGCTGACACCCAGGAGCACACGCTGTTCACGATGCAAGGGACCGGGAGCGCGGTGACTGGTTCGGCGACCGTGCCCTTGCAGCACGGCGTGGCACTGACCTTGCCACTGGGCAGCAGCATCACGATCGAAGCCGGCGTCGAGGGGCTGGAGCTCTTCATCGCCAGCCTCGCCACCCCTCAAGCCCCCGGAGGTTCGACATGATCGTCTCGAGCACCCGGGGGCTGGTCCGAACCGTAGACGACACTCACTGGCGCTGCATTGGAGGCAATCATGGTTGACAGACTGGTGATCACAACCTTGGACGAGCCGTCCCTTGTCTACGGGATGCACGGTGGCGAGAAGCTTGCGCAGTGGAAATGCCTCGTCCGGCGGAACAACCTGTTCGGGGCGTGGGAGGCAGTGGAGTGGGCCTGGCTGCCCCCGGGCGGGGCCAGCGGCGAGCACCTGCACACCCGCACCGAGCAGCTTGACTTCGTCCTGTCCGGCTCCGGGGTGATGACGATCGGTGGCCAGGAGCATCCGGTCACGGCCGGTGACGTGATTCTGACAGGTCTGGGGACCCGCCACGGCATCCGTAACGCAGGCGCGGGCGAGCTGGTTTGGCTTGTCACCGAAGTGCCGGGCCCGGTGCCTGCCAGGGCACTTCCCGGTCAGGGACGCCCCGACGGCGAAGAACGGGACGGCGGCAACGCTGCGATCGTCAATCTCCGCGAGGTCAGGGAGGTCGACCCGCAAGAGGTACTCGCCGGCCCGCTGCGCCGCGCCCGGCTCATGCGGTTGGGGTCGGGAGAGTCCGAAACCCTTGTGGCCGACACGCAAGAGCATGTGCTCTTCACTGTGAACGGGACCGGGATCGCGGTAACGAACTCGGCGACCGTCCCCTTACGAAACGGTGTTTCGGTGAGCTTGCCGTTCCGCGGCAGAGTCATGATCGAGGCCAGCCCGGAGGGGCTGGAGTGTTTCGTCGTCAGTCTCGCTGTTCCTTCGATTCCAGGAGGTTCACAATGATCGTCTCTGATATTCAGGGCGGCCTTACCCGGACCATTGATGAACGCATCGGTGAGGCTGTATGGCGTTGCCTTGGGCGGCGCGGGATGTTGTACAGCGAGTGCGAATCCTTCGACTATGTACGGCTCGCGCCAGGCGCCGTCCTCGACGAGCGCGGCCGAGCGGAGATCGAGGAGGCGTGGCTCGTGCTCTGCGGCGAGGGTGAGTTCTTCGACGAAGGGGGAGGTTCGCTACCCGTACAAGCGGGTGATCTCGTCCTCCTCCCCTGTGGGGCTGGCGGGGGCTGGCGCAGCAGCGCGAATTCCCCGCTGGAGTTGCTGCTCCTCGCGATGATGCCCGCCGCGGTGAGCCAACGGCTGCCTATTCGCACGCCCATCGCATAAAAAGTAAGATCATGATACTCGAGCGATGCCTGGACCAATCGGTGACAGCGCTTCTCTCGGTTTTCGAGCACGTTGTCAAGTGAGATGGGGAGATGAGGGGAAATGAGTCAACAATCGAGCGAGCGCGTTCAGGCCGATGTGCTCATCGTGGGATCCGGGCCGGTGGGCTGCACGTTCGCGCGCAAGCTCGTCGAGGCCGGCCGGAGTGTCCTGATGGTGGACGCGGGACCGAAGCTTTCCGGCCGCCCAGGAGAGCATTTGAAGAACTCCTTCATCTACCAACGGAACATCAACCGCTTCGCGTCGCTGATCCGAGGGCACCTGCACCCGCTATCGGTCCCCTCGGGCAACCGGCCGGTGGCCGCGCGGGACCCGCTGATCAGCCTTGACGCCGGCATCGCCACATATGCGGTCGGCGGGATGGCCACGCATTGGACCAGCGTGACTCCCCGGCACCACCCAATCGTCGAACGTGCCGATTGCATCCCGGTTGCCGAGTGGGACGAGCTCTATCGCGAGGCTGAGAGGCTACTCAACACGCACACCGACGTGTTCGCGGACTCGATCTGCCACCAGGTCGTGCAGGACGCGCTCACCGCCGAGTACACCGACCTGCGCGACCCCTACGGCGTGCAGCATCTCCCGCTCGCGGCAGAGCGGCGCCAGGACAACCCGCAGCTCGTGCGATGGAGCGGTGCGGACACCGTCCTGGGTCCACTCGCCGATGGCCCCCACGACCAGGGCGACTTCGTGCTCCGCGAGCAACACCTGTGCACGCGCCTCTGGCCGACCGCGGATGGGTCACGGATCGAGTACGCCGAGATCCAAGACCATGCCAACTGGCGGACGATCCACGTCGAGGCCGACACCTTCGTCGTCGCCTGCGGTGCCGTGCTCACCCCGCAACTCCTGTACGCCTCCGCTATCCGCCCGCATCCGCTCGGGCGCTACCTCACGGAGCAGCCCGTTGCCTTCTGCCAGGTCGTGCTCCGGGATACCCTGATCGACGGCATCGCAGCGGACCCTCGCTTCGCCGAGCGGGTGCGGGCACATCGGGAGCAGAACCCCCACGATCCAGTGTCGATCCCGCTCGATGACCCGGACCCCAACGTGTGGATCCCAGTCTCCGAGGACCGCCCTTGGCACTGCCAGATCCACCGCGACCTTCCGTACGACGACATGGCGCCGAACTGGGACGTCGACAACAGGTTGATCGTAGACTTGCGCTGGTTCGGGCTCGTCGACCCGCGGCCCGAGAACCGGGTCCGTTTCTCCGACACCGCCCGAGACCACTTCGGGATGCCACAGTCGACGTTCGAGTTCTCCCTCGACAGTGACGACCGCAAGCGGCAGCACCTGATGATGCGCGACATGCTCAGGACGGCGAGTGCGCTCGGCACGTTCCTGCCGGGATCCGAGCCACGGTTCGTGGTTCCCGCGCTGCCGTTGCATGTCACCGGGACCGCGCGCATGGGAACGAACCCGGACACAAGCGTGGTCGATCCCGACTCCAAGGTCTGGGGCATCGAGAACCTTCACCTCGGTGGAAACGGCCTCATCTCGACCGGCAACGCGAGCAACCCGACATTGACGAGCGTGGCGATGGCGCTGCGGGCAACACGCAAGATCCTCGAGGAGGGGCGTCAACACGCTGCCTTCCCCCACCGGCTCGTATCAACTCGATGACTTCTGAAGAGCAGACGAAAGGCACATAAAATGGCTGGTCCGGGATATTCCTTTCTTGGTGCAGAAGAGGCCGCGCTGGTGCAGCATGTGCTGGCCAGCTGGCAACTCAGCCGGTACCGGTTCGACGACTCGGCGGAGCCGTCCATGGTGTTCTCGCTCGAGCGTGAGATCGAGCAGCACATGGGGGCTCGCCACTGCATCGCCGTCAACAGCGGCACATCCGCGCTCCTCACCTCGCTGGCAGCGCTCGGCGTGGGACCCGGCGATGAAGTGATCGTTCCTGGCTACACCTTCATTGCGACCATCGCCGCCGTCGTCCACCGTGGCGCGATCCCCGTCCTCGCCGAGATCGACGATTCCCTCACTCTCGATCCCGAGGACGTCGTACGGCGGATCACACCATCAACGAAGGCGATCATCGCCGTTCACATGCTGGGCGCCCCGTGCGCGATGGACGAGCTGCGGGCGATCGCCGACGACCACGGGCTGGTGTTGGTCGAGGACGTGGCGCAGGCATGCGGCGCCACCTACCGCAACCGCAGCCTCGGCACCATCGGGGACGCTGGAGCCTTCTCTCTCAATCTATTCAAGATCATCACTTCCGGGGACGGCGGTTTGATCACCTGCAACGACGACGAGGTATACGAACGTGCCTTCGCCTTCCACGACCACGGGTTCAAGCCGTTTCGCCACGGCGTCGTCGATGCCGACTCGTTGTTCGGCATGAACCTGCGGATGCACGAGCTGAGCGGTGCTGTCGCGCTTGGCCAACTCCGCAAGATCGACGACATCCTGGCAACACTCCGGCGTCAGAAGACCATGCTCTCCGACGCGATCGGTGATCTACCGGGCGTGGCGCGCCGGCGCCTCAACGACGCCGAGGGCGAATGCTGCACACTCCTCGTCCTCAGGTTCGAGTCTGTCGAGGCGACCGCAGCGGTGGCTGCCCGGCTCGGCACTTCCGCCCTCATCGACTCGGGCCGTCACTACTACGGGAACATGCCCCAGCTGTTCGGGCGCCGTATGCCGACCGCGTCGGAGTGCCCCTTCTCGTGTGCCGCCCATCCCACTGCCTACCGGTACGAGCCGCACATGCTGCCTCGGACCGACGACATCCTCGCCCGTTCGATCGCCCTGTCGGTCGGAGTCATCGATGCCTATCTCGGCTCCGGGTTCGGCATCGGTCCCTTTTCGTCGCCAGACGACATCGCCGCCGCAGCCGACAAGTTGCACTTGGCGGTCGAGGAAGTGGGTGCGACCGCCGGTCGAGGTCGCCGCTGACCGCGGCCGCCACGACGTCGAACCGGTAGTCAGTGAGCTCAGAGAACCCCTCCTCGCGCTAGCATGACCGACGCACACCGAGCGGCGGCAGCTACCCGGCGAGCTGGTACCGGCGGATGGCACAGCCACCGCGGTGCCGGTACCGACCAGGTGCACGAGATCTGGGGGAACGGATGGATAGCACAGAAAAGGCGATGCCCGCCGAAGCGGGAATGCGCCGGGTGGCGATCGCGAGCTGTGTGGGGACCACCATCGAGTTCTATGATTTCTTTATCTACGGCGCTGGTCGTGCTGCGGTTCGCCCAGGGTCTCGCGGTGGGCGGGGAGTGGGCCGGCGCGACTCTGCTCACCGCGGAATACGCCCCGCCAGGGCAGCGGGGGCGGTACGCGATCTTCCCGCAGCTCGGCCCGCCGTTAGCTTTTGCGCTGGCCAGCGCGACGTTCCTGGTCACCAGTCGCACCCTCGGGAACACCAACCAGTCGTTCCTCGACTACGGGTGGCGGATTCCGTTCCTGGTCAGCATCGTGCTGGTCGGAGTCGGCTTGTACGTCCGGTTGACGATCGAGGAGACACCGACGTTCCGGGCCGCCCAACGACAGCAGCCGACGACGCACACCCCATTGCGGGAGGCCTTCACGCACGCGCCGAGGGAGATTCTGCTCGCAGCCGGGTCACTCTCGTCGCTGGTCGCCCTGTTCTACACCGGAACGGTCTACCTCACCAGCTACGGAACCAGTCCCACCGGCGTCGGCCTGAGCCGCGACCTGGTGCTGTCCTTCGGGATCGCCGCTGGGGCGGCAATGGCGCTGAGCGTCATCCTGTCGTCGATCTACTCCGACCGGTTCGGCCGACGCCCCCTGATCATCGCATCCTGTGTCGGCGCAGCGGTGTGGTCGCTACTGCTGTTCCCGCTGATAGATACCCGCTCCCCGGTGGCCTTCGCCGTCGCTCTGATCGTCACGCTGGGACTCCTGGGCATCGCCTACGGCCCAGTTGGCGCGTTCCTGCCCGAGACGTTCCCCACCCGATACCGCTACACCGGGGCCGGTATGAGCTACAACCTGGCCGCCATCGTGGGCGGCGCGATCACACCGCTGGTGTCCGCGCCGCTGGCGGCGGCGTTCGGCAGCTTCGCCATCGGGATTCTGCTGGGTGGGCTCGCCCTGCTCAGCCTGTTGTGCACCGCAGCCCTGGCTGAGACGAAAGACAGCGAACTAGAGCTGATCCGCCCTGGTGTGCCTCAACCTTCCGGTGACCGCTAGTAAGGACATTCCGATCTGGCTCACCATCCTCATCGGCGCCCTCGGCGCGATCCTAGTTCGACAGGCGCAGCAGCCGGGCATAGATCAATTCGTGTACCCACCGGCTGATCGCATTCGGCGGGCCGGTCGGGAGTGGACCGGTGCGGGGAGTCCGCACCACGTCGACGGCATCAGGGTCGTAGCGTCCCGCGGCGGCGACGATGGTGGGTCCGTAGTGGTCAGCGTACGCGAGACACCGCACGTCTCTGGCGACGTCCGGGGGCAACAGCAGCGCAGTGGGGCACAGCCCGAGGAACGGAGCCACGGCGGTCAGACCGGTACGCCAATGCCGAGCAGGAGCCAGAATGCCGCGTAGCTGCACGGCAGGCGGCGGCGCCAGGCGCGCCATCTCGGGCCAGCCCCAAGTGGACACCGAGGCCCGGTCCGTCACCGGGCCCCAGCCACAAGCTTTGCGCTGGTCGTGCACCTCGGTGCGCAATTCGGCGACGACCACCACGCGGCGGCCGAGCAGCGCCGCCGGGGGAAGGACGGCTCCGGACCAGCCCAGCGCGCTGATGGCGGCCTGCGCCAGGTGCTCCGGTGCGCAGAGGACCTCGATGTCGCCAGCGATGTCACCAGTGTCGACGAAGGCTCGGTAGTCCTGCGCAAGCGATTCATGTGCCACGAGGCGCGATCTCCCATCGTCGTGCGGACGACTCACCGCAGCGCTGGGCCGCGGCGTGCGATAGGCCTACTGGCGGTATGGCCTACCAAATACGCAACGGCCCGGAGGCAGCCAGTGATGCGGTGGCCGCGTCCGACGGTGCTCGCGGCGCGGTGACTGGTCGGCCGAGTTCGTTTCCGCGCACTTGAACACCGTTAGCCGCCGCAGTGTTACCGCTGGTAACATCTACCGCAGGTAACACCTTACGGATCCGGGAGAGCACATGAACGAGAAGCCGCACCACCACGTCATCGTCATCGGTACCGGTTTCGCCGGACTGGGGATGGCGATCCGGCTGCGCAATTACGGGATGACGGACTTCGTGGTGCTCGAGCGAGCCGACGACGTCGGCGGCACCTGGCGGGACAATAGCTACCCGGGTTGCGCCTGCGATGTGCCCTCGCATCTCTACTCGTTCTCCTTCGAACTCAACCCCTCCTGGAGCCGGAGCTTCTCCAGCCAGCCGGAGATCTGGGACTACCTGAAGCACTGCACCGACAGCTATGGAGTGCGGCCACATATCCGGTTCAACCACGAGGTACTCGACGCCGCCTGGGACCACACCAGGCGCCGATGGCGGGTGCGTACCAGCCGTGGCGAGCTGACCTGCGATGTGCTGGTGAGCGGTGCGGGCGCACTCTCGAATCCGTCCATTCCGGACATTCCAGGGCTCGATTCCTTCCAGGGCACGGTGTTCCACTCGGCTCGGTGGAACCACGACTACGACGTCCGCGACCGGCGGGTGGCCGTGGTCGGCACCGGCGCATCGGCCATCCAGTTCGTCCCGCAGATCCAGCCCGCGGTCGCGTCGTTGACGCTCTTACAGCGCACCCCGCCCTGGATCCTGCCGCGCACCGACCGGAAGAACAGCAGCATCGAACGGATGCTGTACCGGGCGGCGCCAAGCCTGCAGCGCCTGGTGCGGGCGGGGATCTACGGGGGCCGGGAACTGCTGGTACCGGGCTTCGCGACCACTCCGCGGCTGCTCAAGGGGGCCGAGTTGATGGCTCGCGCGCAGCTGCGCCGCCAGGTTCGCGACCCGGCCCTGCGGGCCCGGCTCACACCTGACTACAAAATAGGGTGCAAGCGCATCCTGATCTCCAGCGACTACCTGCCCGCGTTGACCAAAGCCAATGTCGACGTCGTCGCCTCGGGGCTCGCCGAGGTCGGTCCGGACTGGGTGCGGTCCGCGGACGGAACCCGCCGAGAGGTTGACGCCATCATCTTCGGCACCGGCTTCCACGTCACCGATCCTCCGATCGCCTCCCGGATCCGGGGCCGCGAAGGCGCCACCCTGGCGCAGGTGTGGTCGCACGGGGCGCAGGCGCACCGCGGCACGACCGTGGCCGGGTTCCCCAACCTGTTCATCCTGGTCGGCCCCAACACCGGGCTCGGCCACAGCTCGATCATCTACATGATCGAATCCCAGCTGGCCTACGCCATGGACGCGCTGCGCTATCTGCGTCGCAGCGGCGCTGCCGCGGTGGAGGTCCGGCCGCAGGCCCAGGCGGCGTACAACAACGACCTGCAGTCCCGGATGGATCGGACGGTGTGGAACACCGGCGGCTGCGTAAGCTGGTACCTCAACACCCAAGGCCGCAACACCGCGCTGTGGCCGTCGTTCAGCTGGCGCTTCCGACAAGCCACCCACACGTTTCAGCCGGACGAGTACACGGTCTATGAGAACGTCGCACAGCCCGTGGCCGTGAGATAGTAACGCAGTAGCATCACCCCCAGGTCCAGGCGTTTCGTGCGGCAAGAAGAGACGCAGCCTCCTTCAGCAGTCCTTGACGGAATGCCGCGCGGGGACTAGCTGGCCGGGTAGTAATACCGGGGGGTGCTATCCGGCCAGTGCGAGCGCGCTCACCGGTACACCTCCCTCACGAGGGTAGGGCCAACCCGAAGTCGGCTAGCAGGCGGAACAGAGAGGCACCCGCTGCGCACCGCCCACGCCGCCAGCTGCCCGGTTACCGGTCATCTCAAGGACCCGATGCCCCTTCGGGCAGGACAGCTCGACGACGATCACGCCAGGACGCACGTTGTGCAGCCCCATCACGCTGCGGGCGCCGATCAGGTAATCACACTGGCAGGTGGGGCAGGTCAGCAAGAACATTCCGGGACCTCCGCTTCGCCGCGAGATCGTTCCCGGCTGGCAGCCATGGCGGAGGCTCGGACGCGGACCGCTTCGGTGCGCGGAAGCGCCGGGTGGTCGAGGACCCCGGGCTCTCCGGATCTTCGAACGACGGCGGCACCAGCGTGGCGTATTGAAGGCTGCGGAGGCACTTAAGGTCCGGGTCTGCGGGTAGACCGGCCTCGGCTCGCATCTCAGTTATGGCGTCGGCGTAGTACAGCACCCCCTGTTCGATCACGGAGGCGAGCTCGATCCGGACCGTCAGGGTTGGTAGGCCAGCGCGCTCGGCGGCCAGCAGCGCGGCCAGTTCGCCGGTTTCGCGGAGCACGACGTCCGGTCTCCACTCCCGGATGGTGTCCATCATTCCGGGCAGCGCGGCGCGGGGGCCGAGCCGCGCCATCTCTACCGAGCCGCCCGTATCTACAGCGCCGCCAGACCAGCGGCCACGGCTGCGGCGCTGAGCAGGAGGGGGACTGCCGGGAACAGCAAGCTCTTCAACGGCTCGCGGGCCAGGACGTGGTAGACAATCGCACCGATCATGAGGAGCACCAGCCCGGCCGCGGCCGCGATCCCGAACGGCAGGAACACCAGCCCCGCCAGCAGGCCCACAACAGCGAGCAGCTCGAGGCTGCCGATCATCCGCAACAGCGACCGGCTGAGCCGCCACCACGACGTCTGGTCATCCGTCGGTGTGCCCGGCTCAGCGGGAGCGCGCAGGTTCCGCATGCCGGAGAGCAGGAACACCAGGGCGGTGAGAACGAACAGAAGGTCGGTCGTGGTGCCCACGTCGACTCCTTGATTGCTATGCTCAATGTTTGACTATCTCAATCGTATCCGAACGAATGAGATTGTCAACCTTTGAAGACGGCAAGCGAAGCGTTAGACTCCGGCCATGAGCACGAGCGCTGAGGGTGCCGAGTTCGTCGAGCTCGCCATGGCCCTGTACGAGCTCATCGAGCGCCTGCGCGGGGAGCAGGAGGAGGCCGCCGCACTGGTCAGGCTGACACCCGCGCAGGCAACGGTCCTGACCTCGCTCGCCGCTCCCATGTCCATGCGCAGCCTCGCGCAGCGGATGCACTGCGACCCGTCCAACATCACCGGCATCGTCGACCGGCTCGAGGACAAGGGGCTGGTCGAGCGGTCAGCCGACCCGAAGGACCGGCGGGTCAAGCGCGTCGCGCCAACCAGCGCGGGCCGCGAGACTCTCGCTCGCTTCCACGATGAGCTCGCTCGGGTGTCCTCTCTCACCAAACTCAGCCCCCAGGTGAGACAGAACCTGCTGAAGGCCGTCCGGGATACCCAGGCCCCTCCCACCGGCTGACTACCGTCGGCCCAGCGGTGCGCGGCAGACATATGTGATGGCGGGCGGAAGATTGCGCAGCACCGTCGGGGTCCGCGCGACCTCGTCGAACCGAGTGGTGAGCGCGCCGCGGAAGCGCCGAGCCGATGGCAGGGCGAGCGCGTGCACGTAGGCGAACGTGGTGAAGACGCCTTCGGGGCCCAGCACGTCGGTGATGGCGCCGAGCAGCTCGCTCTGCTCCTGATCGGAGAAGTTGGCCCAGGGCAGACCGCACACGACTGCGTCGACCGTGTTCAGGCCGCGCTCGTCCAGGTGGGCTCGCAAGTTCCGCGCATCGTCCGCAATCACCAGAGCGCCAGGTACCTGGCGTCGAACCTCGTTCGCGAGCGTGGGATTGCGCTCGAGGGCAAGAAGCGTTGATTGCGGCGAACGACGAGCGTCGATTCTTGCCGTCACCACCCCGGTGCCGGCCCCGAGCTCCACGATGACCGCATCGTCCGTGCGGGGCACAACCGCGGCGAGACGATCACCGAGCATGACCGAGCTGGGCGCGACAGCGCCGACCTCATGCGGTGACCGCAGCAGCGCCCGCGCGAACAGCACCAAGTCCCGACTGTACATCTGCACCTCATCACCGATGACGGGGTTGGTGGTACTTGAGGACACCCACGGTGGGGGTTGGTGGTACTTGAAGAGCTACCAGCCTTGAAGAGCTAACAACTGGGTGGGCGAGGGGGGAGTTGAACCCCCACGTCCTTACGGACACACGGACCTGAACCGTGCGCGTCTGCCATTCCGCCACTCGCCCGAAGCGACCGGGGGGAGCCTAGCACGCAGGCCATCGCGGTACACGATGTCGGTGGACCCTACCGCTTCGCCCGATACGATCGAGGGAACAGGGTCCCCGCGCACGGCCAGGCGACCGGAGCGCGCCAGGGCGAGAGGAGGTCGCCGTGGGTAAGGTACAGCGGTTCGAACGTCGGCTGCAGGGTATGGTCGGTGACGCTTTCGCGCGGGTCTTCGGTGGCAGCGTGGTACAAGAGGAGGTCGCTCAAGGGCTACTGCGCGAGGCCGAGGACAACGTGCGTCCGTTGGCGGGGGGCAGGCTGCTCGCTCCGAACCGTTATACCGTGACACTGGGAGCAGCTGACCACGATCAGCTCGCTGGCGACGACCAGCGGGTGATCGAGCAACTCCAGGACTGCATTCGGGAGCACGTCGACACGCACGCATGGGATACCTATGGAGATGTCGTCGTGAACCTGGAGCGGTCTGAGACGCTGCATACTGGACAGTTCCGCACCACCTCGTCAGTGGATCCCGACGCATCTCGTACCGCAGGAGACCGAGCCATGAGCCAGCAACCGGGCCAGTACCCCGAGGACGACCGTCGGGGTCAGTACGGCTACCAACAGGGGCAGGGCAGCCATAACCCCGATGAGAACTACGGCCGACAGTACGGCCACGACCCCCAGCAGAACCACTACGACTACGACCCGAACTACCCACCACAGGGCCAACAGGGGCAGAACAACTACGGCCAGCCCTACGATGGCTACGGTCAGCCTGGCTACGGCTATGACTCCAGCTACGGGCACGGCCAGCAGGCCCCTGACCAGGGCTCTGACCCGAACTACGGCGGCCAGTACGGGGGCGCCCAGTCGGCGTACGGCTACGACCAGGGCTCTGCCGCTAACTACAGCGACCCGAACTACGGCGACCCGAACTACGGCGACCCGAACTACGGCGGCCAGGGTGGCCAGGGCTATGGGGGCCAGGGTGGCCACGTTTACGGGGAACAGAACTACAACTACGGTGGCCAGCAGCCCGGTTATCCGGCCGATCCCGGCGCCCGGGGCTACGCACCTCCCGCCGTACAGACCGGCCCACGCTCGCTCGCCGCATCACTGCACCTGGATGACGGGTCGAACCGGGCCTATCAGCTGATCGAGGGCAGCAACGTGGTAGGCCGCGGCCAGGATGCACAGTTTCGGCTACCCGACACCGGGGTATCCCGGCGCCACCTGGAGATCACCTGGGATAGCCAGGTGGCGATGCTCGCCGATCTCGGATCCACCAACGGCACCACAGTCAACGGCACCCCGGTGCAGACCTGGCAGCTCGTCGACGGCGACGTGATCCGGGTGGGACACTCTTCGCTTGTCTTCCGTACCCAGGGTTGAGCCGCCAGGTTGAGCCGATCGCCGAAGAGACCTTTACGAGCCTAGAAGAGACGAACCCAGCGTGCCGGAGTTGGTACTACAGCTGACCAGGGCAGGATTCCTCATACTGCTCTGGATGTTTGTGGTTGCCGCACTGCGGGTGGTGCGCCATGACCTGTCCGAGGCATCCGGGCTGCGCGCCAGCTTCCCGGTGCGGCGGGGTCTCAGGGGGGTGCGAGCCAAGCGCAACGGGAGTACCCCCAGCCAGCTACTGGTCACTGCGGGCGCGCTGGCTGGCACCCGCATCTCACTGGACGGCCGACCTATCCTCATCGGCCGCGCTGATGATTCCACCCTGGTGCTGGACGACGACTACGCGTCCACCCGCCATGCCCGTCTCGGGTTTCAGGATAACGACTGGTTCCTGGAGGACCTGGGATCCACCAACGGCACTTATCTGGACCGGGCTAAGGTCACCGGACCAACGAGGGTCCCGCCCGGGGTCCCGATCCGCATCGGCAAGACGGTGATCGAGCTGCGCTCATGACTCTGGTCCTCCGCTATGCCGCCCGTAGCGACCGCGGCCTGGTCCGGCAGAACAACCAGGACGCGGTCTATGCCGGTCCCCGCCTGCTGGCGCTGGCCGACGGGATGGGCGGCCACGCGGCCGGGGAGGTCGCGTCCAAGGTCGTCATCGCGGCATTCGCCCCGCTCGACGACGACCAGCCCGGCAACGACCTACTCGACCAGCTGCACCAGGCCACCCGCGCCGGCAACGCGGCAATCAGCGAGCTGGTCCGCGAGGACCCGGAACGTGAGGGCATGGGCACCACGCTCACCGCGGTGCTCTTCGGTGGCAACAAGATCGGCTTGGCGCATGTCGGCGACTCCCGCGCCTATCTGCGCCGCGATGGGGCGTTCAGCCAGATCACCCACGACGACACGTTCGTCCAGTCACTGATCGACGAGGGCCGGATCACCGAGGACGAGGCCAACCACCACCCGCAACGCTCACTACTTCTCAAGGCGCTCACCGGGCACGAGGTGGAGCCGTCACTCACCGTCCGAGAAGCCCGCGCCGGGGATCGCTACCTGCTGTGCTCCGATGGGCTCTCCGGGGTGGTGAGCGCCGAAACCCTCGCCGAAGCGTTGCAGATCCCCGACCCGCACGCCTGCGCCGACCGGCTCATCGAACTGGCCCTCAAGGGCGGCGGTCCGGACAACGTCACCTGCATCGTGGCGGATGTGGTGGATGTCGAGTACGGCGAGCACGCGCCCATCATCGGCGGTGCCGCAGGTGACGGCGTCGAGGATCCGCAGCCGAACTCCGCTGCGTCGCGGGCCGCGACGACCACACTTCCGCGCCCGGAACCTCAGCGGATCTCTCCCGCCGCGCCCGACCCGCGACGCCGCCGACGGCAACGGCGCCGCAGACTGCTCGGTGTGGTACTGCTGCTTGCGCTGGTCGGTGGTGTCGCTGTGGCCGGGTCGGCCTGGGTGCTCGGCCAGTACTACGTCGGGGCTGCTGACGACGGTGAGATAGTGATCTTCCAGGGGATCCCGGATGATGTGCTCGGCTTCGCCCTGCACACCAGGGCCGAGGGAAGCTGCCCGGACGATCAACCGGAGTGCGAAAAGATCTTCCTGAACGATCTGGTCGAGACCCGCCGGGTGGAGGTCAACCGCGGGATCATCAGCAGCTCCGGGCTGCCTGGCAGCCGCGACATCATCAAGGAACTTCGGGACAATGGCCAGCTGCCGCCCTGCCCCGAAGCCGAACCCAGCGCCCCGACGGACCCTGGCACGTCGCCTCCACCTGCCGAGGCACAACCCCCTGGGACACAACCCCCTGGGACACAACCCACCGGAGAACAGGCCGCCGGAGAACAGGCCCCGGGCTCGACCGTCGGCACGCCTTCGCCGGTCGAGCCTCCCCAGTCCGGAGTGGGCTGCCGGAAGGTGCGTTGATGGCAACCACTACTTCCGCCGCCGACCCGGGCGCCAAGCCCGCCGCAACACCAGCCACCAGCCGCAATCTGGAACTGGCCATGCTGGCCTTCGCCGCGATCGTGGTGACAACGGCACTGGTGCTGGTGGAACTCAACCAGTCGAACGACCTC
This sequence comes from Pseudonocardiales bacterium, assembly GCA_052390495.1. Lineage (GTDB taxonomy): Bacteria > Actinomycetota > Actinomycetes > Mycobacteriales > Pseudonocardiaceae. The sequence goes on along the minus strand of JBQTGW010000076.1, from coordinate 69,607 downwards.
ACCCGCGCACTGCTTTACTACGGCGCCGCCTTCCTCGGGCTGTTCGCCGTGGCGCACGTCGCGGTGCGGATTCTGGCCCCCTACGCCGACCCGCTCATCCTGCCCTGCGTCGCAGTGCTCAACGGGCTCGGGCTGGTGTTCATCCATCGGCTCGACCTGGCCGAGGCGGTGGCGGCCGCCACGAGTGGCGACCCGATCCCGGCAGGCGACGTGCCCCGGCAGATCGCGTGGACCACACTTGCGCTGGGGCTGTTCGTCGCCGTCCTGGTGCTGGTCCGCGACCATCGCATGCTGACCCGCTACGGCTATACGGCCGGGCTGGCCGGGCTGGTCCTGCTGGCCCTTCCCGGCCTTTTGCCCAGCTCCATCTCCGAGGTCAACGGCGCGAAGATCTGGCTGCGGTTCGGCGGCCTCGGCATTCAGCCAGGCGAATTCGCCAAAATTCTGCTGATGATCTTTTTCGCTTCATTCCTGGTGACCAAGCGGGACCTGTTCAACACCGCGGGCAAGAAAGTGCTCGGCATGGAATTGCCGAGACCCCGGGACCTGGCTCCACTGCTGGTGGCCTGGGGGCTGTCGCTCGGTGTTCTGGTGCTGGAAAAGGACCTGGGCTCCTCGCTGCTTTTTTTTGGCATCGTGCTGGTGCTTATCTACATCGCCACCGAACGGATCGCGTGGCTGGTGATCGGGCTGTCATTCTTCATGGCAGGCGCCATACTCGCGCATATGCTGTTCGGACATGTACAGGATCGGGTGACCGCGTGGCTGGATCCGTTCTCCGACTATGCGGGCGCCGGATACCAGATAGCTCAGTCGCTGTTCGGGCTGGGCACCGGCGGGATGTTCGGCACCGGACTGGGCGCGGGCCGCCCCGATGAGGTGCCCGAGGCACATACCGACTTCATCACCGCCGCGATCGGCGAGGAACTGGGTTTCGTCGGTCTGGCCGCGGTGCTGTTCACCTACCTGCTCCTGGTGATGCGCGGGATGCGCACCGCGCTCGCCGTGCGCGACACCTTCGGCAAGCTGCTCGCCGCCGGGCTGTCCTTCGCGGTCGGGCTGCAGGTGTTCGTGGTCGTCGGCGGGGTGACCAAGCTGATCCCGCTGACTGGGCTCACCGCACCGTTCCTGTCCTATGGCGGCTCGTCCCTGCTGGCCAACTACATCCTGGTGGCGCTGCTGCTGCGGATCTCCAACTCGGCCCGAGCCCCCACCCCCTCGGCGCCGCGCAAGCCGGCCGCCCCGCTGGCCGAAGCACATACCGAGATGGTGAAGCGACCATGAATACCCCACTTCGCCGCGTTGCGCTGGCAGTCATGGGGATGATCGTCCTGCTACTGGCCAATGCCACCTACATCCAGGTCGTCAAGGCCGACGAGTTCCGCTCCGACACCCGGAACACCCGGGTGCTGCTCGACGAATACGGCAGGCAACGCGGTCAGCTCATCGCAGGCGGGCTGCCGCTGGCCAGTGCGGTGGAAACCGGCGGACGGCTGCGCTTCACCCGCACCTACCTCGAAGGCCCGCTCTACGCGCCGGTCACCGGGTATTACTCACAACGCTACGGCGCAGGCGGCATGGAGAAGGCCATGGACTCGGTGCTGAACGGGTCCGACGGCAGACTGTTCGTGCGACGGCTCTCGGATCTGATCACCGGCCGGGATCCCCGCGGCGGCAGTGTCGAGCTCACCGTCAACCCGGCCGTGCAACAGGTCGCCTTCCAGGAGCTGACCAGCCGGAACTTCACCGGCTCGGTGGTGGCGATCAGGCCGGACACCGGCGAGATACTCGCGATGGTCTCGACCCCTTCCTACGATCCGAACGGGCTGGCCTCGCACGACGGCGTGGAGCAGGAAGCCGCCTGGAATGCCGCCATCTCGAAGGGCAACGGCTCCCCACTGACCAACCGAGCCGTAGACGCGACATACCCACCGGGTTCGACGTTCAAGCTGGTGGTCACCGCGGCCGCGCTGGAGAACGGCAAGGCCACCCCGGACACCCCGCTGACTGCGGCGTCCTCGCTGGAGCTGGAGAACACCTCGACCAGCCTGCGCAACTTCGCGGACCGCCCCTGTGGCGGGGGCCAGACCGCCACGCTCACCGAGGCGATAGTGCGCTCCTGCAACACCGCCTTCGCCCAACTCGTCACCACAGTCGGCGAGAACGACCTGCGCAAGCAGGCCGAGCTGCTCGGCATCGGGGACCAGGACGTCGAAATCCCGATCGAGGCGGCGCCCTCCACGCTGGGCGACATCCCCGACGTCGCCGCGCTGCAGCAGTCCTCCATCGGGCAGCGCGATGTGGCACTCACCCCGCTACAGAACGCCGTGATAGCCGCCACGATCGCCAATGACGGAGTGCGCATGCAGCCCCAGCTGGTGCGCAAAATCCTGACTCCAGAGCTGTCCGTGTTGGATGAGTTCTATCCCGAGGAGGCGCAGACTGCGATGTCGAGCGCCACCGCCGCGAAGGTTCGGGACATGATGGTGGCAGCCGAGAACAGCTATCGCGATCAGGGCAAGATCCAGGGGGTGCGCATCGCCGCGAAGACCGGCACCGCCGAGCACGGCGCCGACCCCAAGAACACTCCGCCACACGGCTGGTACGTGGCCTTCGCGCCCGCCGAAAACCCCCAGGTGGCGATCGCGGTGCTGGTCGAAGACGGTGGAGATCGGGGCCTGGAAGCGACCGGTGGATCGTTGGCCGCGCCGATCGGGCGCGCCGTCATCCGAGCCGCTCTGGCGGGTGGCCGATGACATTGACCACCGGCCAGCTGCTCGCCCAGCGCTACCGCCTGGAGCGATGCATTGCTGTCGGCGGGATGGGCGAGGTGTGGCAGGCTACGGACACTCGGCTGGGTCGCCAGGTCGCGGTCAAGGTACTCAAGCCGGAGTTGTCCGGTGACGCGGAGTTTCGGGACCGCTTCCACACCGAGGCCCGGCTGACCGCGTCGCTGAACCATCCCGGTATCGCCGCGGTGTATGACTACGGCGAGACACAGTCCGCCATCTCAGGCGCCGCGACATCAGATGCCTTTCTGGTCATGGAGCTGGTGGACGGGGACTCGCTGGCCACGATTCTGCTGCGCGATCCACGGCTGTCCGTGGACCGCGCGCTCGACATTCTCGGACAAGCCGCTGACGCGCTGCATGCGGCGCACGAACGCGGCCTGGTGCACCGCGACATCAAACCGGCCAACATCCTGATCACCCCTACCGGGCGGGTGAAGCTCACGGACTTCGGTATCGCCAGGGCCGTCGACTCCGCTCCAGTGACCCGTCAGGGCATGGTGATGGGCACCGCGCACTACATCGCGCCGGAGCAGGCCGCCGGGCAGCAGGCAGGCCCGGCCAGCGACATCTATTCGCTCGGCGTGGTGGGCTACGAGTGCCTGGCAGGCAAGCGCCCGTTCCCTGCGGACAGCGCGATTGCCATCGCGCTGATGCACATCCACGAACCTCCACCACCGCTGCCCTCGGACGTGCCCCCGGAGGTTCGCGCGCTGATCGAGGCCACCCTGGTCAAGGACCCGCGCCACCGCTACGGCACCGGCGGGGAGTTCGCCGCAGCAGTGGCCGCGGTCCAGGCCGGGCGTAGACCGCCACGTCCAGCGGGGGTGGCAGGTACCATTGCGGGTCACCATCCGCCGCGGACCGCGTTGCTCCCGGCTGGTGCCCTGTCATCCGGGGCGCAGTCGGGCCCGCACACCACCCGGTCCTACCCAGGCAGATACCCGCCGCAGCGGCACTCGCGGCGCGGCACGATGGGCGTCGCGGTTGCGCTGTTGGCCGTGCTCGCACTGGTGCTCGCCGGTTACGTGATTCGCGACCTGGTGCAATCCACCGACACGGCACCTGCAACGGGCAGTGCGGTGCCGTCCCGGCCACCCGCGGCGCCCCTCCCGACCAGGGAACCGGAAACCACAACACCGGACCCGACCGACGAGGAGCCAATTCTGGATGTGGTCCCCCCAGTAATACTGGGGCGGGTACTAGTCTTGTCGCTGAACTACGAGGGGAGAACGGGCAGTGACGCCGCATCCATAGCGGAACAGCACGGGCTCAAGCCGCTGGTTGTCGACCCGGATGGCGGCCAGATCGACCCCGCAGATCGCTCGACATGCCGGGTCACCGACGTCGAACCGGGGGACGGTTTGGTGCCGGTCGGGTCGACGCTCACGCTGACCTGTGAGGAGCGCTCGTGAGCGGTCCGTCCCGATCTGGTCACAATTGGTTAGCAGGCATGATGAGGTCCCACGCCATGAGGGGTGGATCACGGACAGGGAGCGGGACAGCCGCGCAATGACCACGACTCCCCGACTACTGTCGGAGCGCTACGAGCTGGGTGAGACGCTCGGGTACGGGGGCATGTCCGAGGTGCATCGCGCCCGCGACATCCGGCTCGGTCGCGATGTGGCCATCAAGGTGCTGCGCGCCGACCTGGCCCGCGACCCGCAGTTCCAGCACCGCTTCCGCAAGGAGGCCCAGAACGCCGCTGCGCTGAACCACCCCGCGATCGTCGCGGTGTATGACACCGGAGAGGCCGAGTCCGACTACGGTCCGCTGCCCTACATCGTGATGGAGTTCGTCGACGGCCGGACGCTGCGCGACATCGTCAAGACCGAGGGCCCGATGGACGAGCTGCACGCCATGGAGACGATGGCCGACGTCTGCGCCGCGCTGGACTTCAGCCATCGCGGCGGCATCATCCACCGGGACGTCAAACCGGCCAACATAATGATCACGAACAGTGGCGCTGTCAAGGTGATGGATTTCGGTATCGCCCGCGCGCTGGCCGACGGCCAAGGCCTCACCCAGACCGCAGCCGTGATCGGTACCGCCCAGTATCTGTCTCCTGAGCAGGCTCGCGGCGAGCCGGTGGACGCCCGATCCGACGTTTATGCCGCAGGCTGCGTGCTCTACGAGCTGATCACCGGCCAGCCCCCGTTCACTGGAGACTCCCCCGTCGCGGTGGCCTACCAACACGTGCGGGAAGACCCCACACCACCGTCGCATCAGCACCCCGGTATCTCAGCGGCGATGGACGCCGTGGTGCTCAGGGCGATGAGCAAGAACCCGGCCAACCGATACCAGTCCGCAGCCGAGATGCGAACGGACCTGGTCCGCGCGTTGGCCGGCCAGCGGCCGATGGCACCGACGGTGATGACCGACGCCGACCGCACCTCGATGCTGGACGCCGGCCCCACTCAGATGATCAGGCCGACCAGGCGCCACTCCGGAGAACCGGACTACGACCAGCGGCGGTCCCGGCCTGGTGTCTGGTTCCTCGCCGCGGCGGTGGCCGCCGGCCTGATCGCCATATTCCTGCTGCTGTTCACCGATGTCTTCGGCCGGGCACCTGAGCCGATCGTAGTGCCCAACGTCGTCGGACAGCCCCTGCTGCAGGCCGAGCAGACGCTCAACGGCGCCGGCTTCCCGACCGATCACAACTTCGTCGAGTCCCCGTCGGAGAGCATCGACCGGGTGGTCGGAATGAACCCCTCGGATCGGGCGCTGCCTGGAACTACGATCCGGCTGGACGTCGGCTCCGGGCCCGCCGAGGTGGAGGTCCCCAACCTGCAAGGACTGGATAGTGGACAGGCCCAGCAGTCACTACAGAGGGTCAACCTGGTGCTGTCTCCGACGCAGCGTCAGCAGGTCGTCTCCGACGCTGCCCAGGTCGGCCGGGTGGTCACGCAGGATCCGCCTGCCGGAAGCAGGTTGAAAAAGGGCACCCCAGTGACCATCACGGTCGGCGTTCCCCCGCAGACCATAGCCGTGCCCGACGTCGTCGGCACCAATGTCGAGCAGGCCAGAAGCAACATCTCCAGAGCCCGGCTCACCCCGCAGGTGCAGGAGGTTGACTCACCGCGGCCGCTGGGTCAGGTGCTGGATCAGGATCCCGCCGGGGGCACGGAGGTCGAGGAAGGCAGCACCGTGACGCTCACCGTGTCGCGCGGGAACGAACTCACGATGCCCGACCTGATCGGCAGGAGTCCTAGACAGGCGCAGGTCATCCTGCAACGGCTGGGCTGGATCGGCAGCTTCACCGTGGTCACCACCCCGGTGACCGACGAGGACGACGATGGTCAGATCCTGGATCAGGACGTCGAAGAGGGCAGCGGATTCGCCCCCGACCAAACCATCACCATCACAGTCGGCCAGGAGAGCAGAAACGCCACAACAACCCCCACCGGCACATCCCCAGACCCTCCCGGCGGTGGCGGCTAACCCCCCGGTGTGTCCGGCGTCCATGCCCGGTGTGTCCGGCGTCAATGCACCGCCGCGGTGGAGGCCAGCTCACGCATGCTGGTCTCCAGCTCGACCACCCGCTGCTCGGTCACTGTGGCTCCCGCGCTGCGCAACCAGTTCGCCAGCAGACGATGCCCGCAGTCGGTGAGCACCGATTCGGGGTGAAACTGCACGCCATGAACCGGCAGCGTCCGGTGCCGTAACGCCATCACGACACCCGACTCGGTCCGGCCGGTGACCGTCAGCTCGTCGGGAACGGTTTCGGGTAGCACGGTCAGCGAGTGGTACCGGGTGGCCACGAACGGCTGCGGTAAGCCGGCCAGCACACCCGAGCCGTCGTGGTGCACCAGCGAAGTCTTGCCGTGCAGCAGCTCCGGTGCCCGCGCCACCGTGGCCCCCCACACCGCTCCGATCGCCTGGTGCCCCAAGCACACGCCAAGCAGCGGGCGACCCTGCTCAGCACAGGCCCGAACGACATCCATACTCGCCCCCGCGCGCTCCGGCGTGCCCGGTCCGGGACTGATCAGAACCCCGTCCGCAGCGGTGACGTCTCCGGCCTCGATCGCGTCGTTGCGCCGCACCACGCACTGCGCCCCCAGCTGGGCCAGGTACTGCACGAGGTTGTAGACGAAGCTGTCGTAATTGTCGATCACCAAGATCCGCACATCGTCACGGTACCTGGTCTGCCTCGCAGCACCGCCAGGTCCGCACTGCCCAGGCTCAGGTCAACACCCATAGCCGGACAACGGTCCCTATTGCTGGGCAGCGGGCGCTGAGTCGCGCACTTTGCCTACAGTTTGTAATCATATTGAGATTAAGCTATCACTCTAAAGTGTATAGAGATCATAATTTATCACCTTAAGTTACTATTTGACCGTCTAATTGCCACATGAGTATGATTCAAGTTGCAGATAGACAGACCTGTCTGCGCCTGTCTCTTCGGCCGATCCAGGTTCGGTTGATTGCCCGCCGCTCTCGTGGTGAGAGCGGCGTCTCGCGGCCGAAAGGTTACTTATGGCGGGCGCTACCTCCCCTGCTCGACCACCTGTAAGCCTACTCAACTCAACGGAGAGGACAAGTTATGAGTGGTTACGATCCGAGGACGGAAACAGGAATTCCTACAGAGCCGGTCGGCTCACTGCCTCGGGCCTCCTCACTCCAGGCCGCTTACGCAGCCTACGACGATGGTAAGATCACCAAAGACCAACTTGAAGTAGAGCAGGACGCTGCCGCAAAAGATTCGATCGAGCGTATGGAAGCGACGGGATCGCCAATCGTCTCCGACGGTGAGCAGCGGTGGTCGAGCTTCGCAACGTACCCGATCACGGATACGTTGGCAGGAACCGGTCTTGCCGATAATCTCGGCGGCGGCGGACAGTTTTTCGCGATCTTCGCTGATGGCCATGGCCGGCAGCTGCCCCGCCTGACCGGCGGTCCCTTCCGGTACAAGACTTTTGCAGCCGACACGCTGAAGAAGTCTCTTGGATACGCCACCAGGCCCATGAAGCAGGCCGTGATCGCGCCTTCGATGCTGGCTCTCTTGTACCCCCTAAAGGAAGAGGTGCCCGGATACTCCCGGGAGGAGTTCGAGGCAGACCTTATCAACGAGTGTGAGAAAGATATCCGCGCGGCCTTCAGCGCGGGAGCAGTCAGAGTTTCGATCGACTTCACCGAAGGTCGATTGTCGACCAGGAAAGATCCACGTAACCCGTGGACTGGAGCTGACCTGCTTCCCCACTTCATTGAACTGAACAACCGTGTGCTCGAGCGTTTCTCGGCCGAGGATCGCGTGAATATCGGTATCCACACCTGCCCTGGCGGTGACCGCGATTCGGTCCACAGCGCTGACGTACCTTACAGCGATCTCCTTCCGAGCATGTTCCAGATGAATGCTGGTTACTTCCTGATCCAGCTGGCCAGCGAAAGAGACAAGGACCCGGTCTACAAGCTGATCGGCGAGCATCTCAGTGACGATGCCAACGGTGTCGCACAGATGGCCTACGTCGGGGTGACTGTGACGCAGAGCCCCCGCCCGGAGAGCGCACAGGAGATCTGCGACGGGCTCGTGCGGGCCGCCAAGTTCATCCCCAAGGAGCGCCTCGGCTCGACGGATGACTGCGGATTCTCGCCGTTCAGTATTGATGAGAAGCCGAACCATGGTTCGCCCGACTATGCTCGCGACGTCGCGTTCCAGAAGATCAAGAATCGCGTGGAAGGGACCAGGATGGCCGCGGAGAAGCTCGGTATCAGCTGATGCCGAGCTCTCAGTAGCCCCAAGTGGCCCAGTAGCCCCAAGTGGCCCAGTGGCCTAGCTGCGCCCCCCGGTTACTCATCGGGGGGCGCAGCTCGTTCGGGCTCACCACTGTCTCTGACCGATCGGCCGCTTCCGAGTACCGGCTGGCGCTTGCGACGATCGCTCGCAGGGGCGGGGCGAGCGACGGCGGTGGGTATGGCCAGCAGGCGGCGGCAACGGTCTCTGGAGATAGCGTCTCGGCTGGCCACCGATCTACTGCGCGGGATGAGTCAAGACGAAGCGCTGGAGCACGTCGCCGCCAGTGCCCGCGTGCTGGCAGGTGCCGATTTGGGCGGCATCGTCATACCCGACCCGGCCGCCGGTGATCTACGAGTAGCGGCGGCGCAGGGGTGCGTGGCCGCCGAGATGCGTGAAACGCGGTTCTCGGCCGCGGATTCGTTGAGCGCGTCGGTGCTGACGTCCGGCAAGCCAGAGCTGGTAATCGACACCCGGGCGGATCCGCGCGCTGGCCTGTCCGCTCGCTGGGGGCCGGTGCTGCTGGTCCGGCTGGCATTGGGCAATGGGATGCTCGGCGTGCTCATGGTAGCCAGGGAAGCTGGCTGCAACCCCTTCGATGCCGATGATGTCGCTGCCACGACCGGGTTCGCCAACCATGCCGCGCTCGCCTTGGAGCTGGCGCGCTCGCGGGAGGATCGGGAGCGGCTGGTGCTGCTGGAGGATCGCGACCGGATCGCCCGCGACCTGCATGACCTGGTGATTCAGCGGCTCTTCGCCACCGGCCTCGGGCTGCAGGGCACGATGCGACTGACCCGAAACCCCGAGGTGGCGCAGCGACTGTCGGCCTACGTCGAGGCGCTTGACGACACCATCCGCGAGATCCGGCAGGCGATCTTCTCGCTGCGCTCCCCCGCCAGGAAGGGCGAGAGCCTGCGCCATGAGGTGCTGGCGATCCTGCAGGAGGCAGCTGAGGTGCTCGCTTTCGACCCTGTGATCCGCTTTGCGGGGCCGGTGGACAGTGTGGTGCCCGCCGCGGTGGTTCCCCAACTCACGGCGGTGCTGCGGGAGGCGCTGACCAACATCGGACGCCACGCCGAGGCCAGCGCGGCGCTGGTGGAGCTGGCCGTGACGGGCACGACGATCCGGCTCACCGTACGCGACAACGGTGTCGGGCTACCCGAGCAGCGGGCCGACAGCGGCCTGGCCAACCTAGCCAGGCGAGCCGAAGAGCTGGGCGGTCACCTCCACGCCCACCCAGTCGTGCCCCATGGCACCGAGCTGGTCTGGCAAGTGCCGCTGCCCCGGACGAAGGAATGAGGGCGAGGGGTTCAGCGAACGCTGCAGGCCAGGGCATGCTCTACGAGGGTGACCAGGGTTTCCAGACTGGAGCGAGGGTTTCGGGCGTCCATCTGAACCAGGGGGCAGCTCGGCGGGATCGTCAGGGCCTCTCGCAGGGCGTCGACCGGGAAGTCGGGGGCGCCGGGGAATCGATTGATCGCCACGGTGAACGGTAGCCCGCGATCTTCGAAGTAGTCGATCGCGGCGAAGCTGTCGTCCACCCTTCGCACGTCGACAAGTACGATCGCACCGACCGCGCCCCTGGCGAGCTCATCCCACATGAACCAGAAGCGGTTTTGCCCGGGCGCGCCGAACAGGTAGAGGATGAGCTGATCATCGACGGTGATGCGGCCGAAGTCCATCGCCACCGTGGTGGTGGTCTTGCTCGGGACGGCGGCCGCGTCGTCGATACCGACCGAAAGCGAGGTCATCTCCTGCTCGGTGCTCAGCGGCGGAATCTCCGAAAGTGACCCGACGAATGTGGTCTTTCCGACTCCGAACCCGCCAGCCACCAGGACCTTCAGCGGGAGCAACTGACGCTGAGGGCCCGGGTCGGGCCGTCGATCGTTCTCAACGGGCGCGTAGTCCATCCAACAACCTCCCGAGTATCTCTTCACCCGGTCCACCTATGGTGTCGGTGGACCGGGGCAGGTGCACGGTGAGGAAGCCGGAGTTAGCCAGGTCACTGACCAGTACCCGGGCCACGCCTGCCGGGACGTTCAGCACCGCGCCGATCTCCACCACCGAGGTCGGCCGCATCGACATCCGGACGATGGCCCGGCGCTCCACCTGCAGCGTCGGCAAGTTCTGCACGGCAAGTTCAGTGGCAGTGACCAGCGCCTCCAGCGGCAGATCCGGACCGACGGTTCGGGTCCGGCCCTGGGTGAGCGCATAGGCCGGAACAACCCGATCATCCGGTCGCCAGCCGTAATCACCTTCGTACCGATCCCGCTGTCCGCCCACCTGACTGCCGCTGTCGGTCACGGTGACGTCCGGTCTGAGGGCGATCGCGGCGCCGGCGTCAGCGCGTGCCCCACCCGTGCGGCCAGCATCGTCATCTCGTAGCCGACCATCCCCATGTCGCACTGCCGCTCGGTGACCACGGCAAGCGTGGAACCCTGGCTGATCGATGTCATGAACAGGTAACCACCCATCATCTCTACGATGGTCTGACTGACCGGCGCCATGCCCAGCAGCTGCGCGGACCCCTTCGCCAGACTCACCAACCCCGAGGCGGCGGCCGAAAGCTGGTCACCCAGCATCTCGTCAATGCCATCCGAGGAGGCCAGCGGCAGGCCGTCGCCGGAGACCACCAGAGTGTGCCGCACTCCTGGGATTCCCCGCATGAAATCGGTAAGCAGCCAGTCAAGTTGCCCGCTGATCGGGCCAGCCGTACTCATGACTCGGGACCTGTTCCGTTCGGTGAGCGGGTTTCGTCGGCATCGACCTGCTGCTGGGCCGCTTGCCTGCTGGCCTGGAAACGGGACAGGGCCTCCCTGGCCTGCTGCGCGTCAGGAGCAGCCGAGGAGTGGGGCCCGTCCGACGGCGACTCGGTCGACGACTCGGTACCCGACGACGACTCGGTGCGGTCCCCGTCCGACGAAGGCGAGCGGCGCAACTCGGGGGCGAGGTGTGCCTGTGGGATGCGACGGGTGAGCAGGGCATGGGGTCCCTGCTCGGATGCGGTGCCGATCACCGGATCGTGATCTGTGGTCACTGCTCCAGAGCTGCCGGTTGCAGAGCTGCCGGTTGCAGAGCTGCCGGTGCTCTCAGCGCTGCGTGGCGCGGCACGTGCGACGGCGGCTGCGCTCGGCACCGTGGATACCGGCGCGGACTCCTGCCCGGTCGACTGCCGGGTGGGTGTCCACCAACCCGTCCAGTCCCGAGCGTCCTCGTGCTCGGGCCGGGCGTGTAGACCCCGCCCGTTGCTGCCGTGCGCCTGGCCATTGCTCGTGGAGCGCCGAGGCGTCGGAATGCCCGAGCGCGGTATGGGTGGGGTTGGCTGCGTAGCGCGCCCGGTGGGGACCGGAGCGGCGACGGGGGGGCGGGCATCCACCCGAACGAATTCGTCCGGGGCGGGCCGCCGCTGGTTGCTTGCGAACAAGTCGGCAGGCAATACGACAACCGCCGTGACGCCGGTTCCCGGCGTGGGGGTGAGAGATGCCTGGATGTGGTGACGAGCGGCGAGCCGGGCCACGACGTGCAGCCCGAGCCGCTGCGACATCGAGAAATCGACATCCCGGGGACGAGCGAGCAGTTCGTTGGCTGCGGCCATGTCATCGGGGCGCATTCCGACCCCCCAGTCCTCCACCGTAAGCACAGCAGCACCGGGAATCCGCAGGTAGGGCCGAGTGCGGATGGTGACGTTGGCCTCCGGCGGGGAGTACCGCACCGCGTTCTCGGTCAGCTCGGCCAGCGCATGAGTCAGGTCGGTGACTGTGTGGCCGAGCACCTCCACCCGCTCGTCGACGGCGAACACGACCCGGTCCAGGTCCTCGGTCTCGGCGATGGCAGCACGCACCACGTCGATGAGGCGCACCGGCTCGCTCCAGACCCGGGTCGGTTCCTCACCGGAAAGCACCAGCAGGCTCTCCGCGTTGCGTCGGATGCGGGTGGCCAGGTGGTCGAGTTGGAACAGCTCGCCCAGTGCGTCGGGGTCGCGCTCCTTCTCCTCGAGCTGGTTGATGATGTCCAACTGCCGATAGAGCATGCTCTGGTTGCGCCGGGCGAGATTGACCAGCAGTTCCGAAGTGAACTTGCGTTGGTTGAGCTCCACCGCAGCCAGCTGGGTGCTCAGTGCTATCGCTTTCTGCTGTTCGTCCTCGGTGGTGCGCCAGAAGATCACCACACCGACGCAGGCGAAGAGCACGGCAATCCCGTGGATGAGCGACCAGACCCACGGATTCGTTTGCGCAGGCAGATGGTTGAAGATCAGATCTGCCTGCCAGGCCGTGCCGATGCCGTGGCTGAACACCATGAACACGATGTTCCACAGGAACGGCACCCAGTCCTGGTAGAGCGCGATGAAGCCGATGATGACAAAGAAGTGGAAGTGGGCCTCGATGTTGCCGTTCGTCAACCCGACCAGGGCCGAGGAACAGTACACCAACCCGGCGGTGACGAAGAACGAGGCCACCCGCCGGTGCGGTACCACCATGCCGAGCAGCAGACACGCCATCGGGACGGCCAGCACGAAGAGCCCGACGTTCACCACGCTGTAGCCGAGCCAGAGCCCGAACACAAGAAACGTGGGGATGTGCACAAAGAGCACCCAGAGCAGGGACTTGTGCCGCTTGCGCCAGGCGACATCGTCGAGCAGATTGCCGCGCGGGAGGTAGTCCAGGAGCCTCGTCAGCGACACCGTATGGCCCACCCATCGTTGGGGGTTGCAACTTGTCGTAGAGGGCTCAGCGACACAATGATCATGTGAGAATTCTCGCTCGCGTGTTTGGGGCAGACGGCGGAATGGTACTGCTATATGGTTCCGGTGCGAACCCTGAACGTTACGCCGAGTAGGTGATCCGTACTTCAGCACTACTGCATGCGGCCCACGAGATTAGGCCGAATGCAGTAGTGCTCGTGACCAGTCACGATTCACTCCGGTCGGCGGTGCCCATCGCGGACATCGCGAGTTAGGTTTCATGATGGTCCCCCAGACGCGTACGCACTTCTGTAGGGCGGTGCTACGGGGCCGGGTGATGTCGGGGACGGAGAGGCTGTGGAGCAGTCCGGGATAAGATGTGTGGTGCACAGCACATGTCCGATCGGGCTGATCGAGGTGCAGGGCGCGCTGCGGCTGGACACCATCCCGCAACTGCGAACGGTCTCGCTGAAGGTCATGGCCGGCTCGCCGAGCGCGATCGTACTGGATCTTGCCGGTCTGGATGACGTGGATGAGCTGAGCGTCTCGGTGTTTCCCGCGCTGGGCCGGATGGCTGCCGCAGCGGCCGACGGAGAGCTCATCCTCGCTGCGCCCTGCCCGACCACGCGGGCCATGCTCCGCCGATCTGCTCCGTTGTACGTGCGGGTGTTCGACACTCGCAAACAGGCCATCGAGGCGGCCGAGCGGGCCCCGGCCCGGCGGCGGGTGACCCGGCAGCTACCCGCGGATCCGCATGCCGGCCGGACTGCCCGTCGAGTGCTTGACGAGGTGTGCAACCGATGGCGGCTGGACGCGCTGCGCGACGCGGCACTGATGATCGTTACCGAGCTCGCGACCAACGCGGTCGAGCATGCTGATCCCCCCATCGAGCTGTGTGTGGCCGTCCGTCAGCAGGTCTTGCGCATCGAGGTGAGCGACCGCGGCACGGTGCCGCCCGTCCCGTCGCTCCGCTGTGCCGTTGGCCCCGCCACGAGGGCACACGGCCTGCGATTGGTTGCGGGCCTGGCGAGCCATTGGGGGATCATCCCCACCGCCTGGGGCAAAACTGTCTGGGCGGACCTCGTGCTGAGCCTTCCCCGGCGGACACCGAGGCGGTGGATCCAGACCACCGTCAGCTAGCTCGTCCGCACCCTCTGACGTGACGTGAGTCAACTACCCGAACAGGCTCACGATCATCACGAGCACACCGAACAGTGCCAGCGCCAATATCAACCCGAAGAACCGCAGCAAGGCCCAGCTCCGCGTCATGTTTCCTCTTCTCCGGCCCAGGCTAGGACCACCATTCGGATCCGGATCACGACCCGAATCACACCCTCGACCAACGGATGCCCATCGAACGTTTCGCCCTTGAGGGTCGCTGGTCCAGGGTCATAGGTCACCCAATTGGGTCGGTAGTTCCCTCTCAGACCACGTCGACCCGGTCACCAACCCGCACGACGGTAGCAGTGGGGCTGTTGGACCGACCTCCACCGGGAGGGCGCTGCCGAGCCTGCCCCTACACTGGACGACGAGGCGCCAGCTATGACGTCGCCACGGACCGCCCGTTCCGACGCCCTCGCGTAGGCACCGGCCATGCCGAATCGATGAGTATCATCCTCATCCGAGCAGGGGGTGGTCGGTGTTGCCGGACAGGGGTAGCGTCGCTAAACGCATGGGCCCGCCAACACGAAAGCAAAGGTGTATCATGTCTGTCTCGAGAATCTGTCTGGTACTGGCCTGGATTGCCATTGTCGTGGGTCTCTTCGCTGCGCAGCCGCTGGCCGCATCGCCCGCCGGTGACGAGCAATTGATCAGTGTGGTCCATACCGCGAAAGCTGCTGACAAAGCAGGTCAAGGGTGGTTCGGCGGATAGCACACGGCGGTGATATTCATGCAGATCGGCACGCGCAATTCAGCTGGCCCAGCTCTTTCTCGGCATGACCGGCCTCGGGGATGTCCAGTTCCCGGTACAGTGCGACCGCCTTCAGCCAGTGATCGTAGGCACCTTGGTGAAGGTCACCGGTATGCATGGCCCGTGCAATACCGTGGTGGGCCCGGGCCTGTTCTCGGAGGTCACCGGTTCGGCTAGCAAAGGTCAATGCATTCCGGTGGCTTTCCAAAGCCTCTGAGTAGTCGCCGCCAGCGTGATAAGTTTCGCCTAGATCGTTGTGAATATCCGTTTCCAGTGTCGGATCACCCAGATTTCTGGCGATTTCGAGTGCGCGCCCGTGGTATCCCGCCGCGGTTTCCGGCTCACCCATGTTCCGATAAGCGGCACCCAGGTAGTTCAAGGAGAACGCCGCACCATGTGGATACTCGATCTGTTCGGAAATCGTCAGCGCACGCTGGTGCAACGCAACGGCGTCATCGAGTTGCCCGAGCTTCTGCCGCACGCTGCCGATGTTGTTCAACACATACACCTGTCCCTGTCTGTCGTTCACAGTGCACAGGATCGACAGCGCCGCGTTATGACGTTCTAATGCAGACTGCAGGTAACCGAGCCGCTCGTCGAGATCACCGAGATTGTCCAACACGTTGGCACAACCGCGCTGGTCGTTGATCTCACTGTAAAGATCTATCGCCCGGCTGTAGTGTGCGCGCGCATCGGTGAAGTGGCCCAGTCGCTTACCTGCCAAGCCGAGGGCACTGCGCGCGTCAGCTTCACCGTGTTGATCACCGAGTGAGAGCCAGAGCTGTAAGGACTGGTTGCCCAGATCCCATGCCTGTTGCGAGTCTCCGGCTCGCCAGCATGCCAAGCTCAGCTGCTGCAGAGCCTGTGCCTGGCCCCAGACATGTCCCGCCGCACGCGCCGCGTGCAGTGCCAGCCAGAGGGTCTCCCGCCAATCATCGAGATGCCCGCGGAGGTAGAGGTAACGCCACACGACACAGGCCAGCTTCCAAGCTACCTCGTTCCGGGCGTCCTGAGCCGCGAGCCGAATCGCCGCGACGAGGTTGGGATGCTCTAGCCGCAGCCAGTCCAGCGCATCTTCCTCCACCGCAAATGTGAAACCGAATTTGATGGGTTCGGCGTCCGGCGGGAGCCGATGTCGATCGTGTGGGAAGGCGGCAGCCGCAGCGGCAGCTGCCTTGTACAGATAATAATCGAGCAACCGGGATACGGCGGCGTCTCGGTCGGCCGAATCGTCGCCGGTGAGCATCTCGGCGTAGGTACGAAGCAAGTCATGGAGCCGGTAGCGCCCCGGCGAGGCGTCCTCCACCAGGCTGAGACGATGGAGGATCTCGAGTAGTCCGTCGATGTCGCTTTCTGCCGCGTCCGCCAAGGCAGCGACGGAGCAGCTATCGAATTCTGGACCAGATGCGGCGCCGAGCAGACGGAATACCTGCTGCTGCTCGGGTGTGAGCTGTTCATACGATACGTAGAAGGCCGCCGCGAGTCGGCGTTCTGCAGGATCGAATTGGGTCAGCCGCAGGGCTTTTTTACGAAGCAAATCCGCAAGGTATTCCAGTTGCCAGCGAGGATGCGCCAGGAGCCGACCGGTAACGAGCCGAATAGCAAGGGGTAGCCTTCCGGCCAGTTCGATTATATCGTGTGCCGCACCGATCTGCCGACCGATGTGTTCGGGGCCGACGATCTTTGTGAACAACGCGAGTGCTTCGCCTGGCGGCATGGGATCGAGGTGCACTCCGCGGCTGTAGTCCAGACCACTGAGTCGGCGTCGGCTGGTGACGATGACAAGAGAGCCCACTGTGCCCGGCAACAGCGGTTCCACCTGCGCCTCGTCCTTGGCGTTGTCGAGCAGGATGAGTCTGCGAGTGTTCGCTATCTTGCTGCGATAAAGGGCGGCTCTGTCCTCCAGATCCTTGGGGATAGCAGCGCCTGGTACGCCGAGCATTGTGAGTAGGCGCCCGAGCGCATGACCGGGCGGGACGGGATCAAGGTTGGGTGTGAAGCCATGGAGATCGACGAAGAGCTGGCCGTCTGGAAAGTTTGGCGCTAGTTTATGAGCGGCGTGGATGGCCAGTGCAGTCTTGCCAACTCCAGGCATTCCACTGACAGTCAGGACCGGAGGTGGTACGGGCTCACCGTGGGCGATATGCCCGACAGTCAGCAGCGCATCGAGTTCGGCGTCCCGGCCGGTGAATGTACCGAGGTCCCGCGGCAGCCGCACGGGTCGACGCTTGGTCTCACTACGTAATGCCAGTTCCTGTAGTGATTTCAGCTCCGACGAGATCTCCATGCCGTTTTCACGAACTACCGTAATCGTCCGATTCGCTACTTCCAGCGCACCGTTGCGGTCGCCGGCTGCCAGCATCGCTCTTCCTAGGAGGGCAGCCAGCCGCTCGTGCTCAGGATTATCGGAAACGACTGTGTACAGGTGATCCTGTACTGATCCGTAATCACCGTTGTCGATTTCTAGTACGGCCAAATCGTGTAGGACGTCAAGTCGTATGCGTTGCAGCTGACGCTGATAAGGAAGACGAAGTGCATCATTATCCAGGTCGGCAAGGAACTCTCCCTGCCAGAGTTCGGCTGCCTCACGGAGCAGCGCGAGAGCCCGGCTGTCATCGCGATTTCGCTGCGCCGCCTGGGCCTGGTTCCGCAGCTCGGCAAATCGGAAGTAATCGATTCTAGCTGGGTCTACACGAAGCGTGCGAGTATTGAGTTGATCCTTGTCCAATTGAATTTCAGCTACTTCGGCCTCCCGGAATATCTTCCGTAGGCGCGAAATATAGGTGTTGATGAGCTTCGTGGCGGACTCGTGTGCGGCAGGCCCCCAGACGATCTCAACAAGTCTTTCCACGGAAACCGGCTTGTTGGCTTCCAGCAGCAGCGCTGCCAACACGTAACGCTGCTGTCGGTCGCCGAGATCCACCGGCCGGCCGCCGTGGCGCGCCTCCAGCGCTCCCAAGAGCCGGAACTCCATATCGTCTTCCTAGCTGGTGCACCGGGGGGTGGCGCAAGGTACGGGTCGAGTCCCTGAAGGATGACAGGGCGATCCAACTCTCGTCCAGCCGCCATCCATTTCGGCGTGCGAGGCTTGAGCCAATCGACCTTCGCAGCACCCGGTTGGCGGAGCGTCGATGCTGGCGGCCAACGGGGGAGGTGGCCGGGTTGGCGGGTGTCGTGGCCAGCGGATCAGCGATCCGCCGTGCTGCGGCACCCGCTTTCCAGCCCTTCACCCCCCTCCTGGCGTGTGTCCGCACCCCGTGCACGGTGTGTCCGCGTCCCGTGCACGGTGTGTCTGCTCCTTGTGCACGGTATGTCTGCTCCTTGTGCACAGTGCTTCCGCACCCTGCGCATAGCCCTGTGCAGTGGTGCATCTCCCAGGTTCGCCTGGCAGCCCCATGAATTAGCTCGTCCGTGGATCCGTATTCCCGCTAGACAGGACAGTGGCCACCTCAAGTCCGGGTGCCCGGGTGGGGGGTGGGACGCAGGAGTGAGACCGTATCTGGGGGTGGAGCGAAAGTGCTGGTTTATCGAGTCGCACAGCCGCAAGTGCAGGCCCCGTCGCGCGACAGGGTGCTAACAGATCTGGGTGCTGCAGCGGGGGTCAGTGACCCCGGACTGCGGCGCACCCGCAATGAGGACGCGATGGCACTACGGCAGATCACGGCCGACACCACGGTGGTCGCCGTCGCGGATGGCGTCTCCGCCTCGCACCGACCGGATGAGGCATCCCGGGCAGCGGTCGACGTGGCGGTCAATGTGCTGGCCACTGCGGTTCTCAACCGAGCCGATCTCGTCACCGCTACCCGGGAAGCGGCAGCCGGGGCAGCCGCGGCGGTGGCCGCTCTACGCCGCCCCGAGGAGGGTGGTACCGCTCCGGCGTGCACGTTCGTGTCTGCTGTGGTCAGCGGCGGGCAGATCACTGTCGGATGGATCGGGGACAGCCGGGCTTACTGGCTGGCGGGGCGAGGCGGCCCGCCCTCTCGGTGTTTGACCACGGACGACACCTGGGCCGGTCAAGCAGTGCGGGGTGGCAGGCAGAGCCCGCAGGAGGCTTACGGTGACGGGCACACCGGGACGCTGTGGCGCTGGCTGGGTGATACGGCCGACCGTGAACCCGCCCAGATCGCGACGTTGGCGACCACCGGCAACGGCGCCGTGCTGCTGTGCAGCGACGGGTTGTGGTGCTATTTGTGGAACTCCGAGGAACTGGCTGTGATAGTACGGGAGGCAGCCAGCCCGCTGAGCGCAGCCGAGATGCTGACCAACGTCGCGCTGGAATCCGGAGGTCGAGACAACATCACCACCGTGGTGGTGGCCGTCGACGCCTCGAGCCGCGCCACTCAGGCCGGTGGCAGTTCTCGGAAGGACTCCACGACTTCGTTCACGTGGGGTAGCACAGCTTGGGGATCAGAGCCGAGTTCGGTGAACACCGTGATGCCGTAGTTGGTGGGGCTGTTCTCGACAGTGACCGTGAGGAAGCGGACCCGGACGTTCTTGTCGTTGTTACCGACCCCGGCGTAGACCAGGGCAGGCAGCCCACCGATCGTCTCAGCCTCGGGCTTGAACACCTCGACCTTGTCGTAGTTGCTGCCCACCTGCTGGAAGAACAGGGTGGCGGCCACCGCCAACGGCCCGGTGCGGCCCAAGCCGAAGGTGATCAGAGTGTTCCCATCCGGACTCTTCACTGTCGTGGTGCGCCCTTCCTGGGTGCTCGACCAGGATTCGGGCACCTCGATGCGGTATCCACCCGCGGTGTTGACCAGCTCTTCACTGTCGCCGGAATTCGCCGCGGAATCCTCCGGCAGCCAGGTCAGTACGGCGGCAATCACGCCGAACCCGAGCGCTAGCACGAGCGCCACGATGGCGATCACAGAAGGGATGGGCCGCGCACGCAGCCGGGTGAGCAAAGTAGTCATCAGGGCGCCGATCGTAAGGGTTCTGGTTCCGGAGATGCCAGCGGGGGTCGACGAAGTGCTCGCCGACCCCCGCTGTTGGTACATCAGATGCTGTGCTTGCCAACCTGCCTGCGGGTGGCAGCGACAGTCAGCGCGCCCATACCGATCAGCAGGAATGCACCGGCGAGCAGCGGTGCAACATCTGCACCGGTGTCAGCCAGGTCCTTCTTACCGTTCGACTCGGAGTCGTCCTCGGGGCTGTCGCACTCGGGGTCCTCACCAAAGTCGATCTTCTTGTCACCGTCGTTGTCGATCCCGTCCTTGCACTCCGGCTCGTCCTTCTCGGAGTCATCTTCGGGACTCTCGCAACCCGGGTCCTTCGGGAAATCGATCTTCCCATCGCCATCATTGTCAACGCCGTCCTTGCACTCCGGCACATCGGTCGGGCATGGGCCCTTCTCGCCAGGTGGGCAACCAGGAGGCGACTCAAGGTGTGCGATGGACTCCGCCTGACCCAGCTCGACGAGCACGTCCAGCGGAGTGCCGTTCAGCAGGTCGAGGTGCAGTGCCTCCTGCGCGCTACCGGCACCCTGGGGGTTGTCGAAGATGAACGACTCGCCCTGGTTCAGGAACAGGCACACGACCGCAGGCTCGCCACAACCGTCCGGAATCGAGATACCGGTGGGATCTTCGATCCGCAGCAGTGCTTCACCACCGCTGTCGAGGCCGATCAGCCACGAGTCACGCGAGGTATCCGGGGTCTCTGACTCGGACTCGGAGTCCGAGTGCAGGACCGATGCACCCAGGATGCCCTCGCAGACAAAGCCGTCCCAGCCTTCGGTCAAGCACAGCTTGACCAGCTCGTTATCGGAGTATGCCTCGGTGTGGCCAGTCTTCGTGTCGCGCTCCGCCGCACTCTCGCCTTCGGCAGCGCCGACGCCCAGCAGGCCGTCGCATTCGTAGGTGGTGACGACGTCCGGATCGTCGCCCAGCACGCACACGGCCAGCACGCCGCCGTATGCCTGGGCAAAGGAGCTCTCGCCATCCACCAGGGCATCGGTGCCGTGGTAGAGCAGGCTCAGGCACAGTCCACCGCTGGTGGCCTCGCAGATCCCGTCGGTGGGGTTCTCGTAGGTCGAGGTCGTGCCGTCCGACGAAGAGCTGGAGCCGACGACCTCGTCACCGAACAGGGCCAGGACGGTCGAGTCGGAGTGCGTGCTGCCGTCGTCTTCGACGGTCGCGTCGTACCGGACGATGTCGGCAATCTCGGTGTCGTTCAGGTCGACGTTACCGACGTAGCCCGAGCCGTGGTCCGGGAACTCCGGGTCCTCGGTCTCGTGGCCCGGGGAGTCGTCGTCCGAATCGAGCGGGCTGGCCGGCAGGTCGGGGAGCGCAGGGGTACCAGGCACCGCAGGCACCACAGGGGCAGCGGGAGAGCCAGTCAGCTCTTCCACAACCTGGACCAACTCTTCGAAATCGTACGACGGCGTCGTGTCCTGCGCCAAGGCGGTGCCAGGCACCAGAACCATCGCGGCCACCGTTCCGGCGGCCATGAAAGCCAGGCGGCGATGCCTCCTGGGCGTGCGTGACGTCATGTTCCCGTGTTCCTCCTCGTTCGAGATCTCTCCGCGAGAGGGCGGTACGCCTGCCACCACAGTGGTGCCAGCAGATCCCTCAATACCTGGCAATCGACGCCCGATAGGAACGACGGTCGTCGATCTCTGGGCGATCAGGTACCGGCTCAACGACGCGGGAGTCGCCCCGGATACGACGAAAGCCCGGTCTATTCCCCGAACGTGACCCTTCTGGCGTTAGTGCCTCCGCTGCGCACACGAATGACCCTGGATACCCGCCCAAAAGGCTCGCTTGCTACTCCATATGAGGATACATCTCAATCCAAAAAGTTACTTTATGTGACTACGCCATCGATCGGCGCCGCTCCAACCGGTGGCTGCCACGCCTTGGTGGAGACATCTGGCCAGGCTGTGCGCGCTATCGGCGGTTGTGCTGCACACTTCGGCGCCATGCCACAGTCGTCTCGCACCCCCCGGATCGCCGCCACCGTCTGCGGCGGCCTGCTCCTCGCATGGACCGGCGCCTGCGGCGGCCTGGCCTGCGCTCCCGCCGAGTCGGTCGCACCTGTCAATCTTCCGATGACGGCGGCCGCTACAGCCCCGCCCGAGCCAGTGCCCCTCCGAGGTGGACCCTGTCCTTATCTGGACCTCGCGAAGGTAGAGACGACCAACGGGCAACGGGTCAGCTCGGTGCGGATCTCAGCGGACCGGCCGCACCCGGCCTGTTTCTTCTACCGCGGCGACGGGCGCGAGCAGCTGCGCACCTGGATCGTGGTAGCAACCCCGGCGGTGGCTGGAGCCACGGTCGACGCCGTCGCCCCGGTAGCCACCTCCGATCGGGCGGAACTACCTGGCGGCTGGTCCGGCGGCGCACAGCCGACCTCCGACGGCGCGGTGATCGCGGTCGCTCGCCAAGGCACTGCGGTCGTCGTCACCACCAACCAGCAACAGACGATCGGGGCCCGGCAAATCGCCGAGCAGGTGATTGCCGCACTGAGTCTCTAGCACTACCGCGCCTCCAGCACTACCGCGCCTCCAGGCAAGCCTGCCCCGCACAGCCACGGTATGGACGTGGTGGCAAGATGGGTCCGGTGACTGAGGGCAATGTGAAAGAGACGCAGGCCACCCTGCATACCAGCGAGGGTGACATCCGCGTCACGCTCTTCCCCTACCAGGCGCCGAAGACGGTGGCGAACTTCATCGGCCTCGCCGAGGGCAGCAAGGAGTACATCCAACCCAACGCCAAGGGAGAGCTGTCAGGGCCCTTCTACGACGGCTCGCTGTTCCACCGCGTGATCGCCGGGTTCATGATCCAGGGTGGCGATCCGACCGGCACTGGTCGAGGCGGACCGGGCTACAAATTCGGCGACGAGACCCACCCGGAGCTGCAGTTCAACAAGCCTTATCTGTTAGCGATGGCGAACGCGGGGCCGGGCACCAACGGCTCACAGTTCTTCATCACCGTCGGTCCCGCCACCCACCTGAACTTCAAGCACACCATCTTCGGTGAGGTGGCCGACCAGGACTCCCGCATCGTGGTGGACGTCATAGCCCGCACTGATACGGACCGCAGTGACCGTCCGGTGAAGGACATCGTCATCGAACGGGTGACCGTCAAACCGGCCGGAGTGTGACCGATCAACGGGCCGGCGGTGCAGGGGAACCGCGGCCAGATCAGGTCTGTGCCCGTCACCCGGACCGCGAGACCGGGCTGCGGTGCGTGCGCTGTGATCGCCCGGCATGCTTCGAGTGCCTGCGGGATGCCTCGGTGGGGTACCAGTGCATCGACTGCGTCGCCCAGGGTGTCCGTTCGGGCCGACGCGCCACGACGATCGCGGGTGCGCAAGCGGCGCAGCGATCGGTGGTGGTTCCGGCCCTGGTCGCGATCAATGTCGCGATCTTCGCCATCACGGTCGCACAGTCAGGAAGCCTGGTCTACAACGATACTGCGGAGCTGTTCCGGCAGTGGAGCCTGTGGCCGACAGCGACTGCGGATGGCGAGTTGTGGCGGCTGTTCACCTCGGGTTTCCTGCATTACGGACCGATCCACCTAGCCTTCAACATGATTGCTCTGTGGGTGCTCGGTCGCGACCTTGAGCAGGTGCTGGGCCCGGTTCGCTTCCTGGTGCTCTACCTCGTCTCCCTGCTGGGCGGAGCGCTGGCGGTGTTCCTGTTCGAGACCGTGGATTCCCGGACCGCAGGCGCCTCCGGTGCCGTGTTCGGCCTGATGGGTGGGCTGGCTGTGGTACTGGTTCGGCTGCGACGCAGCCCGGGCCCCGCGTTGACCATCATCGCCTTGAACGTGGTGCTCAGCTTCGTGTTGCCCTCGATCTCCATCCTCGGCCACCTCGGCGGGCTAGTGTTCGGCGCGGTGGCCACAGCCGGAATGGTCTACGCCCCGCGGGAGCGGCGGGCGGCGGTGCAGGCGCTAACGGTGGTCGCCCTACTGGCGGTGATCGTGGTCGGGGTCGTGGTGCGGGACACGCAGTTCACGGCCTCCTTCACGGTCTCCTCGGATAGCCCAGGTATCGACGTTTCACGCACACCGATCGCTTAGTTATCCACAGGAGTTGTCCACAGTGGGGATGAATGCCAGGCGTGTGGTTCGACGACGAACCAGCCCAATCCGCGAGGACACGCAGACTAGCGCCAGCGCATGGTCATGAGCAAACCGGTGATCATCAGGGTGAACCCGATCAGGAAGTTGAAGTTACCCAGGTCGGCCATCAGCCCGATCTTGTCACCGGCCAGGTAGTTGACCACCAGCCAGCCAAGGCCGAGCAGCATCATCCCCAGCATTACCGCGACGTAGAACGGGTGCGAAGGTCCGGCGGCACGGACCCTCACGGACGTGCGCTGGTCGGTCGGCGGGGTGTAGACCGACTTCTTCCGGACTTTTGACTTCGGCATGGTCGTCCTCGTTGGGCGTGCGGGCCGTGCGGCACCGGGTGGGCGATGTTGACACGTTAACGTAGCGCCGGGTTACCGGGCTGCACTACGTGTCGGTGAGGTGCCGGGAGCCCATGACTCGGGTCGGTTGGAGGAGGTACCGCGGTGACCGATGTGCTGTCCCCTGTGCGAGCTGCCCCGCCACCGCGCAGACGGGGCGACGGCGTGCGGGCGGTGATTCGCGGCGTCGGCGAGGTATTTATCACGCTGGGTGCGGTGCTGCTGCTGTTCGTGTTCTACGCGGTCTACGTCACCGACTGGTCCTCCGACCAGAAGCAGGACGACGCCACCACCGCGCTCAACGATGCCTGGCGCAACCAGCGCGGCCTCGTCGATCGGCCGATCGAGGGCGATGGAATCGCCAAGATTTACATCCCCTCCTTCGGACCCGATTTCATGTTCACCGTGTTGGAGGGCACCGCGCCGGAGACACTCGAGGCCGGGCCGGGGCATTACGTGGAGACGGCCCTGCCTGGGCAGCCGGGCAACTTCGCGGTGGCTGGGCACCGAGTCGGCAAAGGGTCGCCGTTCAACGGTCTGGACCTGCTGTCCTCCTGCGACACCATCGTCGTGGAGACGGCCGATCAGTGGTTCGTCTACCGGGTGCTGCCGCTGCTGGGGGAGGCCGACGACTGGACCGAGGGCAAGGGAGCGACCCCGCAGTGCGCAGGCGTCGATCCCCTGCCTCGTCCTTACGCGGACGTGGTCGGCAAGCGGATTGTGCTGCCCTCGCAGGTCGAGGTGATCGCTCCGGTGCCTGGGCGGCCCGGCGTGGACCCGTCCGGCGATCGGAACGAGCTGATCACACTGACCACCTGTCATCCGCCGTTCTCCGCCCGGGAACGGCTCATCGTGCACGGCGTGCTGATCGACCAGTACCCGAAGTCCGAGGGCCAGCGACCGGCCGAGCTGGCTGCTGGTTTTTAGCATCGTCCACCCGACCCTGATTTGGTGAGGAGAGCATGTACAGCTGGATCTGGCGGCAGCTACCCGGGCCGCGTGTGGTGAAGGCGGTAGAAGTGCTGCTGCTGATCACTGCGGTGGTGGCACTCCTGATGCTCGTGGTATTCCCGTGGGCAGAACCCCGTCTCCCGTTCAACCAGGTCACCACGGGCTGACTCGGCTGATCCCACCTCGCCCGACGCGACGCCCCCAGCGCTTGTTACCCGCACCATGACCGATTTCGTTCTGGAAAGCGCGATGTCCGAAGCGAAGCGCGTGCTCGCCGACCGCCACTGGTTCCTCATCGACGATGAGCGGTGGGGCGAGTTCCAGCCCCTGCTGGAACAGCCCCCTCGCGACCTGCCGAAGCTGCGTGCTCTGCTGGTCCAGCCAGCTCCGTTCGCCGACGAGGGAGTAGGCGTAGCGGGCAAGTCGGCTCCCCTCGCGTGCGCAGGGCGGGAGCGGGGGGAATTCTCGTCAATCTGAGGGTTGGTTGTAGTCGCGGTGATCCCGTGTCTTCCGATAGTCGGCTTCGTGGAGCTCGTGGCACCAAGGTAGTTGTCCGCCTACACTGAGCCGACGGTTGGCGCCTTTCGCTTTCCATGCGGCGACCTCGATATGCACTCCCACAGTCTTGATCTCCAGAGCCGCCTCCAGTGCGGGCACAAGGTCCGTGTCGGTCGACATCAACACCCCGACATCGTGGGCTCCCTGAACGGCCAGACGAACAAAGTCGATACCCAGCGCAACATCGACACCCTTCTCCTCGGCGGGTCGTTTGAGCCAGTTGCCGGGATAGCGCAACGGCCTTCGGATGACCTCGACCAAGGGGGGCCGAACCCATGCGGCAGTCTGTCGCTCATTCGCGGCATAGGGACCAGGCTGCCTTGTGGCATCAGGTAAACCTCGGTACACCCGCACCTGCTGTAATACGGAGGGACGACGACGCCGAGATACGATCAGCTGCCCCAGTTCCAGCGGGTCGATCTGCCCGGCAGTCGGGCCGTACGGCCCTTGGTGGAAGCAGCGCCGGGCCATCATGAAGACATTCTGGTAGTCGATGAAGACGCAGACGCGCTCCAGCGAACTCAACGCAGCCTCCCAGCAGAAGAAAAACCCCGCCAGTCCCGGACACGCCGGGACGGCGGGGAAGAGTTGCGGATTCAGGATAGCTCCAGCCCGGCGAGGTGGTCAACCTAGCATCTGATGATGCTCAGCCACGGCCGTCGCCTCCCGCAGTACTGGATGAGAGCGACCCTCATATAGTCAGTCCTGAGTCAGGGACCGGTTCTCACTCGACGACAGCGGCGCGTCGGCGTACTCCTACCGCTTTGGTCACGTGGTCGGCGCGTCGGGCGCCGGGTGAGACGATCTCGACGACGACCAGCACCTCGCTGGCGCGGATCAGTCCACCCTCGGCGGCCACCCGAGCCTGGGCGACCCGCTGGGAGATGATCATGTCGCGGCGGCGGACCAGTCGGGCTGGTCGGCGGCGGGAGTTGCAGGTCGAGGTCGAGAAGCACATCAAGGAGCTCCGGTAGTTGCGGCACAAGCTGCATCGCCAGCGCTGGTGGCTTACTACGACGTGGCCCTCTCTTCGCCCCGTAACCAGCTGTATCGGATCTGCCACTTGTCGTGCTAGAATCGAACACGTGTTCGATTCTAGCGAATCTCGGTGGACTCTGGTGGCGGACCCGCCTGTGCGTTCGCCCTCAAGGCGACGATCCAGCCGTGCCGGGCGTACGGAGCGTCAAGTTGCCGCCCCGCAGTCACCTGCCTGCCAGCTACCGAGGCCGAGGAATCACCAGCAGCGACACGGTTTCGTACGAGCACCAGATAGTAGGCGCTATCGGTACGATCCGCCACATGGCGATGCGAAAACTCAGCCTCAGCTTGGATCCGGTTGCACTCTTCCTGGCCGAGCAGGGAGCTGCCCGCGATGGAGTCTCGATCTCTGCCTGGGTGTCCCGCCTGATTCGTACCGCAGCGCCGGCCCGCTACCCGCCAGCCGAGCGGGATGACGAACGGCTCGTGCAAACCGATGAGCGCGACATCCAGGTCATCGAGGCAGACACCCGCCGTGCAGCGGGGTGAGTTGTACCGCTACGCCCTACGGGGCACCCGGGAACGAACCGTCCTGTTAGTGGCCGCTCAACACGTCCTCGATGATCAGCGCTACACGATGCTCTATGCCATTGAGGTGACCGCCGCTGACCCACAGCACCTCCTTGCCATACCTGTCACGGTTGGCACAGAGCAAGGATGGCTGGACGTCGCGCGCGACCTCGTCCGCGCCTATCGAGGTGCCCTCGTCGAAAGCTATGGCCAACTCCCCGACGAGCAGCTGGATCGCGTCGACCTGGCACTGCGAGCCGTCCTCGATCTCTAGGCCAGGTCCCTGGCCTTACCTTGGTCTCTGCTCTCCGAGTTGGCTGAGATCGAGCCAGGGGTGGAGCGAGGTCGACCAGAATGCCGACGTCACGAGCGGCGGGGGATCCGGTGACGATGGCATAGAGAACCGGCTGATCGTAGTCGTGCATGGGGACCGCTACTGGTCTCCTACTGATTCGCGCCACACCGGGGCGATTCCCGCCTCGACGTCCGTGTCGAGATTGATCTCGCCTTACTTCGGGCTGATCCTCTTCACAGTGTGTCTCGTTACGCGGCGGTGACGGCGAGGCGGTTGCGGAGTTCGGCGACGCCGGGGCTGGTGTGCAGGGGTGCGAGCACGGTGTGCAGGGTGCGGAGCCGGTCGTGCAACAGCGGGGCGGACAGTGTCGAGATGAGGTCGATGGCCTCGTGGCCGAGAGTGACCGCGGTGTCGATGTCTCCAGCCAGCGCATGTGCCCCGGTCAGATCCGGCAGGTACCGACCCCGGAGTTGCGCATAGCTGGGGCCGTAGTGGTCCACGGCCTGGCGCAGCAGCTGCACCGCCCGCCCAGCGGCCCGTGAGTCCCGGCCGTTCTGGGCCAGTGTGTAATGGGCGGAACCCTGGCCGCCGGAGATGCCCACGTCACTGAGGTAAGCGGTCCACGGTGGGGCCGCTGCCGGGTCGATGATGCCGAAATACTCAACGGCCTGGCCCAGGGTGCGGTCGCAGGCATTCGCGTCGCCGTGGGCGGCGTATGCCTGGGCCTGGATGTTCGTCAGCAGGCTGGTGGTGGACGCCGACACCGGGAAGCGGCCCACGGCGGCGGTGTGGCCGACCCGGGTCAGGTGCAGCGCCTCGTCAGGACGGCCCAGATGCACGGCTTGCAGTGCCAGGTCTGCCAGCAGGTAGACGGTGAGGTCGGTGCTGAGAGGATGGTCGGCGTTGCGGGCGACCTTAAGCGCGATCATCCAGAGCCGCCGGGCCGCGTCGTGTTGGTTGACGATGAAACTCATCCAGCCCGTCTGGGTCGCGAGGTCGGCGGTGGCCAGCAGCAGGCGGGGCCGCAGCTCGTCGGGGACCTGGGCATCGAGCAGCGGCAGTACCGTGTTCACCTGGGCGACGGCGGCATCGCGGACCAGTCCGCTGCCGTAGGCGTAGTCCTGGCGGCGGAAGCCGGCGGTGAACTCTTCGATGACCTCGACATCGGCGACACCGACATGGCGGGTGCCGGTGGGCTCGGCCTGCGGCAATAGCGCGAGCAGCCGGTCGGTGTCCAGCCCGGCGGCGCCCGCGATCCCGAGGACCAGCGTCGCGATGTGTTCTCCGAAGTTTCTGCGGTCCACCCAACTCACGTCCTTCCGTACCGCGTCTTCCACCGTACCCACGGTAGCGCCGATCTCGGAGAAGTTGAGTCGCGCCGAAGGAATCGCCAGGCTGCGGGCCACCCTCGCGATGAGCTCGATATTGCGCAGCTGGCTCTCACCACGCTCGATCGCCGAGATGTGGGACTGTTCCAGACCCACCACGCCACCGAGGGTTTGCTGCGTCCAACACGTCAGCTCGCGCACGGTGAGAAAGAAAGGACCGAAATCATAGGCGGCCAGCATGGCCACGATCGGTGCCCGGTCGTAAAAGTCCACGGGCAGCAGCTGGCGCGGGTCCGGCCCTACCCGTTCGCACGGATCACACTTCGCTCCCATCGGCCGGTCATCGCGGAGCAACGCCCCGCACTGCGGGCACCTCGGCCGCCCGAAAGTGATCACTTATCTCCCCTGCCTGCCCCGGTCCTGGCGTAACGGTGCCGCTACGCGCCGTGTGCCTACCACGATGCGGCGATCCGTACCAGTGCTCTACCACTATCCCGGTCCCGCTCACAGAAATCGCTGCTCAGGGGGTATACACCCCCTTGTATTGATCGACAACCCGGCCTCACGATGTGATCGGTCCCGATCGTGGCCCGGCGACCTCCCCCCTCGTCGCGCCACGGTCCCCCAGCCCACACTTTTCAGACGACGCGGCTCGGCAGTTTCCCCTCGCGCATGTGACAAAATCCAGTCTGTCCAGACTGGCCTCGCGGCGACACAAGAAGGTGCCATGAGCTGGCAGGTCCAAGAGGCGAAGCAGCACTTCGGTGAGGTGCTGCGCGCCGCGGAGCACGATGGTCCGCAGACCATCACCCGGCATGGCCAGGAGATCGCGGTCGTCATCAGCATCGATGAGTACCGCCGATTGACCAGACCGAAGAAGGACCTCAAGGAACTCCTGCTCAGTCCGCCGTACTTCGATGACGAGATGATCGCCATCATGGATGGGAACGAGGCCGAGCGAAAGAAAGACTTCCCGGACTGACCCGTGGACGTGGGGCGCTGGCAGTTCTGGGTGGATCGGGGGGGCACGTTTACCGACATCGTGGCCCGGGCGTCCGATGGCCGACTGGTGACACACAAGTTGATGTCGGAGAACCCGGCGCGCTACCGCGATGCCGCGGTGGCGGGGATCCGCGCGTTGCTTGGCCTCGCTAAGGATGAGCCCATTCCAGCCGGCCAGATCGAAGCCGTGCGGATGGGGACGACGGTGGCCACCAACGCGCTGCTCGAACGCAAGGGTGAGCGCACTGCACTGGTGATCACAAAGGGGTTCGGCGACGCGCTGGCTATCGGCTACCAGAACCGTCCGCGCATCTTCGACCGCCATATCCAGCTACCCGAACCGCTGTACGAGCGGGTTATCGAGGTCGACGAGCGCATCGCGGCCGACGGCAGCGTGCTGCGCGCACCCGATCTGGACCGGCTGGCCGAGGAGCTACGGCGGGCACGCGGTGCGGGCATCATCGCTGTCGCAGTGGTGTGCCTGCACAGTCACCTGCACCCGGCGCACGAGCAGGCCATCGGCGCGCTCGCCGAGCGACTCGGCTTCGGCCAGATCTCGTTGTCCAGCGAGGTCAGCCCGCTGATGAAGCTGGTGCCGCGCGGTGACACCGCCGTCGTCGACGCCTACCTCTCGCCGGTGCTGCGCCGTTACGTCAGCCAGGTGGCCGAGCAGCTGCCCGGCGTGCGGCTGATGTTCATGCAGTCCAGCGGCGGGCTCGCCGAGGCGGGGCACTTCCGGGGCAAGGACGCGATCCTGTCCGGCCCGGCAGGCGGGATCGTCGGGATGGCCCGGATGTCGGCGCTGGCCGGGTTCGACAAGGTGATCGGCTTCGACATGGGCGGCACGTCCACCGACGTCTCGCATTTCGCGGGCGAGTACGAGCGGGTCTTCGACACCCAGGTGGCCGGCGTCCGGTTGCGCGCCCCGATGCTGGACATCCATACCGTCGCCGCAGGCGGCGGGTCGATCCTGCACTTCGACGGCAGCCGCTACCGCGTCGGGCCGGACTCGGCGGGCGCCGACCCGGGGCCCGCCTGCTACCGGAACGACGGCCCGCTGACCGTCACTGACGCCAACGTGATGCTCGGCCGGATCCAGCCAGCGCACTTCCCGCAGATGTTCGGTCCGAACGGCGACCAGCCCCTGGACGACCAGATCGTGGCGCAACGCTTCACCGAGCTGGCCGAGCAGATCAGGGAGCAAACCGGCGACGACCGCAGTCCGCAGCAGGTCGCGGAGGGCTACCTGCAGATCGCGGTGGCGAACATGGCAGGCGCGGTCAAGCGCATCTCGGTGCAGCAGGGCCATGACGTGCGGCAGTACGCGCTCACCACCTTCGGCGGTGCGGGCGGGCAGCACGCCTGCGCGGTGGCGGCGGCGCTGGGAATCGACACTGTGCTGGTCCCGCCGATGGCCGGGGTGCTGTCCGCGCTGGGCATCGGCTTGGCCGACACCACGGCGATGCGTACTCAGTCGGTAGAGGCCCGATTGGAGCCTGCGATCATGGAGCGGCTGCACAGCGTCGCTGACTCGCTGGCGGCGGCGGTGCGTGCCGAGCTGCTCGAACAGGACGTGCCCCCCGAACGGATTCGGGTCGGCCAGCGGGTGCATCTCCGTTATGACGGTACCGACGCCGCAGTGCTGGTCGAGCTGGCCGACATCGGCTCGATGGTGGCGGCGTTCGAGGCGAACCACCGCAGAACGTACTCGTTCCTGATGGACCGGCCGTTGATCGTCGAAGCGGTCTCGGTCGAGGCAACCGGGCTGACTGAGCAGCCGCACCTCCCCCACCGCGCCGACACCGACATCGCGGGCTCCACCACCCCAGCGGCCACCACCCCAGCGGCCGCCACACCGGACGCTGCCACACCGGACGCTGCCACCCCGGACGCCGCCACACCGGACGCCGCCACACCGGACGCCGCCACACCGGACCCCATGGCCACAGTAAGTATGTACGCGGCCGGGAAGTGCCACGATGTGCCGCTCTACCAGCGTGCACAGCTGGGTTCCTTGGACAGGGTGACCGGGCCTGCGATCATCGCCGAGGCGGGCTCCACCACCGTGGTCGATGAGGGCTGGCGCGCGACGATGACGCCCACCGGGCACCTACTCATCGAACGGATCGCCCCTCGCGGGCCAGACCGGGCCGGCACCGAGGCCGACCCGGTGCTGCTGGAGATCTTCAACAACCAGTTCATGTCGATCGCCGAACAGATGGGCGCGGCGCTGCGGTCGACCGCACAGTCGATCAACATCAAGGAACGGCTCGACTTCTCCTGCGCGCTGTTCGACTCCCACGGCCACCTCATTGCCAATGCCCCGCACATTCCGGTACACCTCGGCTCGATGGGCATCAGCGTGCAGGAGGTGATCAGCCGCCGCGGGCGCACCATGCAGCCGGGTGACGTCTACGCGATCAACGATCCCTACCACGGTGGTACCCACCTGCCCGACGTCACGGTCATTACACCGGTATTCGGCAGCGACGGGATCCTTTTCTTCGTTGCCGCCCGTGGCCACCACGCCGAGATCGGCGGGATCACCCCCGGCTCCATGCCCGCGACCAGCCGAAACGTGCACGAGGAAGGGGTATTGTTCGACAACTGGCTACTTGCCGAGAACGGCCGATTCCGCGAAGGGGAAACCCGGCGACTGCTCACCGAGGCGCCCTACCCCTCCCGTGATCCGGAGACCAATCTCGCGGACCTCCGGGCGCAGGTCGCAGCCAACACCAAAGGCGTCGACGAAGTGGGCAAGCTGATCGACCACTTCGGGCTCGACGTCGTGGAAGCCTACATGCGTCACGTACAGGACAATGCCGAGGAGGCGGTCCGCCGGGTGATCGACACCCTCGACGACGGTGCCTATCGCTACGAGCTGGACTCCGGCGCGGTGATCTGCGTGCGGATCTCGGTCGACCGCGAGCGACGCGGCGCGACGATTGATTTCACCGGCACGTCGCCACAACTCGATACGAATCTCAATGCGCCCTCATCGGTGGCCAGTGCAGCCGTGCTCTACGTCTTCCGGACGCTGGTCGGAGACGATATTCCGCTCAACGAAGGTTGCCTGCGTCCGCTGCAGATCGTCATACCCGAAGGTTGCCTGCTCGCACCCGAATATCCGGCCGCAGTGGTCGCCGGCAACGTGGAAACGTCACAAGCGGTCACCGGCGCATTGTACGCCGCACTCGGCATTCAAGCCGAGGGATCCGGGACGATGAACAACGTCACCTTCGGCAACCAGCGACACCAGTATTACGAGACCGTCGGATCCGGATCGGGCGCAGGCCAGGGCTTTAACGGCGCATCCGTGGTGCAGACGCATATGACGAACTCCCGGCTGACCGACCCCGAGGTGCTGGAATGGCGATACCCGGTACTGCTGGAGAGCTTCGCGATCCGGCGCGGCAGTGGTGGCGCCGGGCGCTGGCGGGGTGGCGACGGCGCCGTGCGTCGCCTTCGCTTCCGGCAGGCCATGACCATCAGCACCCTGTCCAGCCACCGGCGAGTGCCCCCCTACGGCATGGCAGGCGGATCTCCCGGGGCGCTGGGCCACAACCGTGTGCACCGCGCTGCAGGTGGCGTGCTTGAGCTGGCCGGCTGTGCCTCGATCGACCTGCAGTCAGGCGATCTGCTTGAGCTTGAGACGCCCGGTGGTGGTGGTTACGGAACCGTAACCTGAGCCGATACCCCCGCGTCGTATACCGTGCTTATGCCGGGTGAGATCATGGCGAGAGCGCGCGGTAGGGAGGGGAGAAATTGATCGCTGAGCAGCCGGCGAACGCCCCGCCTCTTGTCGTGGTAGGGGCGCAACAACTGCGTGGACCTACCGTGTTGCGCATCGCGTTGGGAGCTGCGCTGCGTCGGCTCCGAGAAGCGCGCGGGATCACCCGGCACGCCGCTGGGTACTCCATCCGCGGGTCCCACACCAAGATCAGCCGCCTTGAGCTGGGGCGGGTGAGCTTCAAGGAACGCGATGTGGCCGACCTCCTCACGCTTTACGGCGTCACCGACGAGGAGCGACGCGAGGAGTTCCTCGCGTTGGCCCGCCAGGCCAACGCTCCCGGCTGGTGGCACCAGTACGACGACGTCCTTTCGAGCTGGTTCGAGGTGTACCTCGGGCTGGAGCAGGCCACCTCACGGATCCGCACCTATGAGGCGCAGTTCATTCCCGGACTACTACAGACCGAGGACTACGCCCGGGCCGTCATCCGGCTCAGTCACACCCACGGAGTCGTACCGGATACCGAGCGCGGCGTCGCCCTGCGCATGGCACGCCAAAAACTGCTCACCCAACCCGGCCCCAACGCAACCACGCTGTGGGCCGTCATCGATGAAGCAGCACTGCGGCGACCACTGGGCAGCCGAGACGTGATGCGAGCCCAACTGGAGCATTTGGTTGAGCTCGCCGAGCGCCCGAACATCACGCTGCAGGTCGTGCCGCTGCACATCGGCGCTCACGCCGCCGCCGGTGGCCCTTTCACCATCCTGCGATTCCCCGAACCCGACCTGCCCGACGTCGTCTACCTAGAACAACTCACCAGCGCCCTCTACTTGGACAAACGGCAGGACGTCGACAGATACCTGGCGGTGCTGGAAAATCTGTGCGTGCAGGCGATGTCCCCCGCCGAGACCTGTGAATTCATCAACAAGATCCTCGAAGAGAGCTGATTTTCACGGTTTGCGAGCAATACCGGCCCAGTAATAGGCGGCCTGCGGCTCGGCAGCCGTGTCCGGCCGCCAGTGGGCGACGGGTACCACTCCTGGCTCGATGATCTCCCAGTCCCCGAAGAGCCGGGCTACCTCGGCGCGGACCCGCGGCACCACCGTCACACCTCCCCGCTGCGCCGCGGCGCGGATCTCGTCCATCGCCTCGGGGTCAAAGTCATAGCCGGGATGAGTGATCGCGATGTAGCTGCCTGCCGGCAGCGCGTCCATGAGGGTGCGGGCCTTGGCCCACGGATCCTCCTCGTCGCTGAGCAGCATCAGGATCGCCACCATGATCAACCCTACGGGCCGGCTCAGGTCCACCGTGCTGGTCAAGGCCGGATCGGTAAGAATCCGCTCCGGCTGGCGGAGATCTGCGTGCAGGTAGGCGGTCTGGCCAGGACCACTGCTGACCAGTAGTGCCAGCGCGTGGGCGAGCACGATCGGATCGTTGTCCACATAGACCACGTGCGACTCGGCGGCGCAGGACTGGGCGACCTGGTGGACGTTGCCTTCGGTGGGGATGCCGGTGCCGATGTCGAGGAACTGCCGTAGCCCCGCCTCGCCGGTCAGGTACCGAACCGCGCGACCGAGGAACTTCCGGTTTTCCAGCGCCATGGTGCGGATGGTCGGGAGCGCACTGATGAACGCCTCGCCCATGGCCCGATCCGCCGGGAAGTTATCTTTGCCACCCAACCACCAGTCGTACATCCGAGCGGAGTGCGCGACGGTCGTATCGATCCCGAGCGCCGCCCATCGGCCATCCCGGTCATCGCGAGCCTCGCCATCCTCGTCGCCGCGAGCCGACCCCGCCATCTCCCCATCGACTATCACGGTTGGTTACCTTACCGCTAATCTTAAGCACACGGAACCCTAGCCGGAAAACTGTGAATTACCCAGGGTAGGTATCACCCACTGTGGTCGGTGCTCCTGTCAAGTAGTCGCGCCGATGTGCGGCGCACGCGTGGAGACGAGGAACGCAGTGGACGCAATTCTGTACTGGAACGGAGTCGTCAACGAGGCCGACCGCACGACGCACACCACGGCCGACGTGGACGAACGCCGGTCTCAGGGCCCGTGCGGCAGCTCGCGGGCCTATGCGATCGTGCACCTGGCGATGCACGACGCCTTTTTCAGCATCAACGGCAAGTACGACACCTACCTGGAGAACCTGCCGACGCCGCCTGCGGGCGCCGACCCCGACGCGGCGATCGCGGCCGCCGCGCACGCCACCCTGAGTGCGCTCTACCCGAAGCAGAAGGCGTTCTTCGATGCCCGGCACGCCGCTGCGGGCTTGGTCGCGGGCCAGGCGGGCGTCGACGGTCATGTCTTCGGTCAGGTGGTCGCCGCGGCCATCCTCGCCGCCCGGCAGGACGACCCTGATTTCCTCGACGACGGCTACTCCTCTTCGGTCGCTCGTGGGCACCACAGGCAGGACCCGGACAACCCAGGTCAGGGCTTCTTCGCCCCGTTCTACGGTGCGCGGTCGGGTTGCTTCGCTGCCACCACCCGGCACAGTCTCGATGCCGCACCACAGCTCGGCACCGACGAGTACAACCGGGCCGTCGCGCAGGTGCGCAGCAAGGGCATCGCCCCGCAACTCGCCGGGACGCTGCCGATCGACCCGATCAATCCGCCCCGCAACCCCACCGAGACCGTCATCGGACTGTTCTGGGCCTACGACGGGGCCAGGGGTCTGGGCACCCCGCCTCGGCTGTACAACCAGATCGTTCGCAAGATCGCCGAAGCGCAGGACAACGGCATCGTCGACAACGCCCGGCTGTTCGCGCTGGTGAATGCTGCGATGGGCGATGCGGGCATCCTGGCCTGGGACGACAAGTACCGCTACGACGTGTGGCGCCCGGTGGTGGGAATTCGCGAGCACGACCCCTCCACAGGCACGACCGGAGTGGGCAGCAACGTCCTGGACGAGAACGCCGACCCGGGCTGGCTCCCGCTCGGCGCACCCAGGACAAACCAGCCCGGCGTGAAGAATGTCACCCCGAACTTCCCGGCCTACCCATCGGGGCACGCGACGTTCGGTGCGGCGGCCTTCCAGTCCGTTCGGCGGTTCTACGGCGTATGCCACAAGAACACTGGACCCGACAACCTGGCAGACGGCCTCGAGTTCGTCTCCGAGGAGCTCAACGGGATCAACGTGGACAACAACGGCGCTGTCCGGCCGCGGCACGCACGTAGCTTCCCCAACGGGCTCTGGCAGATGATCGAGGAGAACGGCCGTAGCCGGGTCTTCCTCGGGGTGCACTGGGTGTTCGACGCGTTCGCCGTCAATGCAGACGGTGAGATCGACCTCACGCAGAACATCGGCGGAGTCAGCCTTGGGCTGGCCATCGCCAACGATATCGCTGCCAACGGTCTCTCCGCGGCTGCTGCGGCGGGCCCTCGGCTGCCCTGAACCATCCGCTCTCCCGCGGGGCCCGAAGCGCCCTGCCCTGGCAGCACACACCTCGCCGGGGCGGGGCGCTTGCACGCGATCGAGGCTGCCTAGGATGCCGCCGATGGGAGCCGTTGCGCCGCGCCACATCTTGGTCACCGGGGGCGCTGGATTCGTCGGTTCGCACGTCGCGGACCTGCTCGCCGAGCAGGGCGCCACCGTCCGGATTCTCGATGTCCTGCTCCCAGCCGCGCACCGCGGTCGTCCCGATTACCTCGGCAATCACGAGATGATCGAGGGCGACGTGCGCGACGGCGCTGTGCTCGACCGGGCGCTGGCAGGCGTGGACGCGGTGTGCCACCAAGCGGCGATGGTCGGGCTCGGCGTCGGCGTCGCCGACATGCCCGGCTACGTGGCGCACAACGATCTCGGAACGGCGCACCTGCTGGCCGCGATGGATCGGGCAGGGGTCGCCACCCTGGTGCTGGCGAGCTCGATGGTCATCTACGGCGAGGGGTGCTACTCCTGCGCGGAGCACGGGCTGGTGCGCCCGCCCGCGCGGGCTGCCGCTGATCTGACGGCTGGCCAGTTCGACCCCCGCTGCCCGGTGTGCGCCGCGCCGCTGGAGCCGGGGCTCGTGCCCGAGGACGCCGCACCCGACCCCCGGAACACCTACGCCGCCACGAAGCTTGCGCAGGAGTACCTGGCCGCCACCTGGGCTCGGGAGACCGGCGGCACCGCCGTCGCCCTGCGCTACCACAACATCTACGGCCCCCGGATGCCGCGCAACACCCCCTACGCCGGGGTCGCGTCGATCTTCCGCTCGGCGCTGGCCCGCGGCCAGGCTCCGCAGGTCTTCGAGGACGGGGCCCAGCGCCGCGACTTCATACACGTCCGCGACGTCGCCGCCGCCAACCTGGCTGCCCTGCGCTACGCGAGCAACGGATTCACGGCGTTCAACATCTGCTCCGGACAGCCGCACACCATCGCCGACATGGCCGTCGCGCTGTCCCAAGCCTGCGAAGGCCCACCCCCGCAGATCACCGGCCGATTCCGGCTCGGCGACGTCCGCCACATCGTCGCCTCCCCCGCCCGCGCCACCACCGAACTCAACTTCCACGCCACCACCACATTCACCGAAGGCATGACCGAATTCGCCACCGCCCCCCTCCGCCCCTAACCCCCCACCCCCGCGTGTCCGCCCCTCATGCACGGTGTGTCCGCCCCTCATGCACGGTGTGTCTGCCCCTCATGCACGGTGTGTCTGCCCCTCATGCACGGTGTGTCTGCCCCTGCACGGCGCTGCGTTCGCTTCACTGTTCGGCCAATCACCCCCCTATCAGGTAGGGGCGGACGATAAAGTTCACCCTCAGCGACGTCAGGCGTACCCGATGCGGTAATCGGCAGGGGAGGGGCGGTGGCCAGGGTCTTCATCAGTTACGCCAGCGGAGATCGGACGCTGGCCGGGGAACTGCGCCAGTGGCTCGTCGATGATGGGCACGAGGTGTTCTGGGACCAGGATCTGCGCACCGGGGAGCAGTGGCAGCAGCAGATTCACGACTGGCTGCGGTGGGCCGACGTGGTGGTCTGTGTGGTGACCTCGGCGTATCTGGCGTCGACGTGGTGTGCCGGCGAAGTCGCCGTCGCCCAGTCCCGGGGGTGCCGGTTGCTGCCGTTGCGCGCCGAGCGGGGTGCGGTGCATCCCATGCTGGAGTCTTTGCAGCATGCGGACTACACGAGGGGTCCGGAGGTGGCCCAGGCTGCGCTGACGGCGGCGTTGCGCCTGCTTGCGGGCGGGTGGCCGGACGATCGGTCCCCGTTCCCGGGGTTGCGCCCGTTCGAGATCAACCGGCATCGGGTGTTCTTCGGCCGCACTGCTGAGGTGGGGCAGCTGGCTGGGTTGCTGCGGTCCCCGGCTGCCCGGGTTGAGGGTGCGGCGCGGCTGGTGGTCGGCCCGTCGGGGTGCGGGAAGTCGTCGCTGGTGCGAGCCGGTCTGCTGCCGGTGCTGGCCGGTGAGCCGGGGTGGTCGACGCTGGCCCCGATCGTGCCGGGCACCGATCCGGTGGCGGCGCTGGTACAGGAGCTGGCGACAGAGGCCAGGCAGTCCGGGTTGGACTGGCCGGTGCCGGAGGTTCGCCACCGGCTCGACGAGGGGGACCTGGCAGGGCTGGTGGGAGAGCTGCTGCGGGCCGCCTCGGGGGATCCCCGGCGGTGGCTGTTGGTCGTGGTGGACCAGTTCGAGGAGCTGCTCACGCAGACCGCACCCGAGGAACGAGCCAGGTTCGCCGAGCTGCTGCGCCCCGCCTTGGCCGGTCCGGTGCAGCTGGTGGGCACCCTGCGCCCGGAGTTCCTCGCCCAGCTGCTGGGGGACCCGCACCTGGCCCCGCTGCCGACGCAGGTCTACCCGCTGCGGCCGCTGCACCGCGAGGCGCTGCGTGAGGTGATCGAAGGCCCGGCCCGGCTGGCCGGGATCGGCGTGGCCGCGTCCCTGGTGGACCAGCTGGTCGACGACACCGGCAGTGGGGAGGCACTGCCGCTGCTGGCGTTCACCCTGGCCCAGCTCGCCAAGGGGATCAGCCGCGGTGGGCAGCTGTCGGCGCAGCGGTATGCGGAGCTCGGCGGGGTGCGCGGGGCGCTGGCCGGTCAGGCGGACACGGCGCTGGCCGACGCGGTCAAGGCCGGCGGCCGGAGCCGCGAGGATGTCATCGCCGGGCTGTTGCGGCTGGTCACCGTGGACGCGCAGGGTCGCCCTACCCGATGGCGGGTCAGCCGCGACGAGCTGTCCGACCAGGTGTGCACCGAGCTGGAGCCCTTCGTCGCCCGGCGGCTGCTGATCACCGACACCGACCACGACACAGCGGTGATCGGTGTCGCCCACGAAGCCTTCCTGTCCGAATGGCCCCCACTGGCCGAGGCCATCACCACGCGGGTGTCCGGCCTGCGGGCCCGCCGCGCGGTGGAGCACGCCGCCGCCGAATGGCACGAGCATGGCCGCTCACCGACCCGGTTGTGGGGCGGGGGGCAGCTCGCCGCCGCCGCCACCGATATCGGCGCCCGGATCCGCCCGGCCGGGACGCCGTCACCGGGACGCCGAGGCTGGTCACGCCAGTTGGCTCGACGCCGGGTCCTGGTCACCGATCAGATCGGCCTTGACGCGAAGGCTCATGACTTCGTGTACGCCAGCCTGCGCCACGACCGCTCCCGACGCCGACGCGCCGCCACCGTCCTGTCGGGGCTGTTGGTCGTGGCTCTGGGCGCCGCGGGCGTTGCGGTGTACCAGCAACGCGACGCGCAGCACCTGCAATGGATCGCCATCTCCCGCCAGTTGATCACTCAGGCCGACGCCATCCGAGAGACCGACCCACGGACCGCGCTCCTGCTCGGGATCGCGGCCGAGGGCATCCGTCCTGGCGGTGAGACCCGGGCCAGCCTGGTCAATACGCTCACCACCACCCGTTACGCGGGCGCCCGCACCGATCATCCCGGCACGGTGACCTCAATGGCGTTCTCCCCCAGCGGAAACGACCTGGCCACCGCTGGTCTCGACGGCACCGTGATCTTACGAGAGGTCACCGACCCGGCCCGGACCCGGCAATCTTTGGTGGGCCATACCAGCGCGGTGTCCGCAATGGCGTTCACTCCCGACGGACGCACCCTGGCCACCGCCGGCGACGACCGGACCGTGATCCTGTGGGAGCACACCGGCCTGACCTGGACCCCGCGACTCCCGTTGCGCCAGGACAGCGCGGTGTCCTCGGTGGCATTCGCTCCCGATGGGCGCACCCTGGCGACCGCCACCTTTGACAGCGGCACGGTGCTGCTATGGGATCTCACCGATCCGGCCCGGCCTGCGCTGCGTGGGTCACCCCTGATCGGCCAGGCCGACACGGTGTTCTCGGTGACGTTTTCTCCGGACGGGAGCATGGCGGGCACCGGGGATTCCGATGGCCATGCCGTCCTGTGGAACCTCGCCGACCCGGCCGCGCCCCCGCAGTCCCTGAACGGCCATACCAGCGCGGTGAACTCGCTGGCATTCTCCCCCGACGGGCAGATGGTGGC
This sequence comes from Pseudonocardiales bacterium, assembly GCA_052390495.1. Lineage (GTDB taxonomy): Bacteria > Actinomycetota > Actinomycetes > Mycobacteriales > Pseudonocardiaceae. The sequence continues at coordinate 28,227 of JBQTGW010000076.1, read as the reverse complement.
CACCGCCAGCGACGACAACACGGCCCTGATCTGGGATCTCACCGACCGGACCCAGCCGCGGCTGGTCAGGTCTGTTCTGAGCAGCCACACCGGCAGAGTGACCGCCGTGGCGTTCGCTCCCGACGGGGAAACGCTGATCACCGCCAGCGACGACAACACAGCCCTGTTGTGGAATCTCACCGACCGGACCCAGCCCCGGCTGCTCGGGTCCGCGCTGAGCAGCCACACCGGCAGAGTGACCGCCGTCGCGTTCGCTGCCGATGGACGCACCCTGGTCACGGCCAGCGCCGACGGCACCGTGATCCAGTGGTCGCTCATCGACCGGGCTCAGCCTCAGCGCTTGGGGCCGCCAGTGACCGGGCAGCCCAGCCCGGTGGACTCCGTCATGTTCACCCCCGATGGGCGTGCCCTGGACATCACCAGCTCCGACGGCACCGTGATCCGGCGAGACTTGACCCGCCCGGACCGCCCCTCCATCGGACCACCGCTGCACCGCCCCAGCACCATGGTGGACTACCTCGCGGCGACCCCGGACGGCAGCACTGAGGTCACGGCCAGCGGCGACGGTGTTGTGACGCTGTGGGACCGTACTGGCCGGGCCGAGCCCAGGCGCCCTGGAGAGCCACTGACCGGCCACCGCAGCCTGGTGACTGCCGCGGCGTTCTCCAGCGACGGGCGCACCCTGGCCACGGCCAGCGGTGACGGCGACCTGATGCTGTGGGATATCACTGACCGGGCCGAACCCCGGCGTCTCGGGCAGCGGCTGACCGGCCACCGCAGGCTGGTGACCTCGACGGTGTTCTCCACCGACGGGCGCACCCTGGCCACGGCCAGCGACGATGGCACCGTAGTGCTGTGGGATCTCACCGATCGGGCTCAGCCCCGGCCGCTCGGGCAGCCACTGACCGGCCACGCGGGTTCGGTGGCCGCCGTGGCGTTCGCTCCCGACGGGAATACCTTGGCCACCGGTGGTTTCGACGCCACCGTGGTCCTGTGGGACCTCACAGCTCTCCACCAGCTCCGAACTAATGCGACGGAGCACGCCTGCGCTATTACCGAGCACGGTCTCAGTCCTGACGAGTGGGACCGCTATATCCCGGATTTGCCATACCAGGACACCTGTGACCCGATAACCGCCGGAGGAGATGGTCTGCGATGAGGCGCCCCACGCAGCACACCGTCGCTGCGCTCTTCGCCGCGGTAGCTACCCTGCTGATCGCGTCCGGGTGCGTCCGCAGTGCCGCAGACGACGAGGCAAGCGCCGCCAGCGATGATCCACAAGTGCTGATTTTCGCTACGGTGCCCAGCCATAGACCGGATAGCCTCCAGCAGGACCATCAGCCGATCATTGAAATGCTTGAGAAGGAGACTGGTAAAGAGATTCTTTTCCAGACCGGCACCGACTACGCCGCGGTTATCAAGGGGCTGCTCGACAGAAAGATCGACATCGCTGACCTCGGAGCGTTCTCCTATGTGCTCGCCAGGCAGCGGGGCGCCCAGATCACCGCGGTGGTTGCCCGGGTGGATAAGAAAAACAAGCCACCAGGGTATCAGGCTTACGGCATCACCTGGGCCGGTTCATCGATCCAGAATTTGGCGGACTTCCGCGGCAAGAAAGTCTGTTTTGTGGACCCTGACTCCACCTCCGGATACCTGTATCCCAGCGCTGGTCTGCTCGCTGTGGGTATTGCACCGGAAAAAGACACGATACCGATTTTCGCCGGCCGCCACGACGCCTCGGCCCTCGCGGTGGCCAACCGTCAGTGCGATGCTGGTTTCGCACTCGACCAGATGATCGACCGACAGCTGATCGAGCAGGGCCTGCTCCAGCCGGGTCAGGTCACCACAGTGTGGAAGTCGGAACCAATTCCCGACCCGCCCCTGGTGATCGCCGACCACCTGGATCCGGAGCTGCGCGAGCTGCTGACCACGGTGCTCGGGACCAAGGCCAACGCCGACTACCTGCGGGCGAACGGTTTCTGCCAGGGCGAATGCGCGATTGCCGACGGATTCGCGTACGGCTACCAGCCGACCACCGATGCCGCCTACGACAGCGTGCGCGAGGTCTGCCGGGTGACCCAGAACAAGTCCTGCACCGAAGGCTGACCCCGCGCGGGCGGCACTGTGCACGGGTCGGTACTGGTCAGCGGACGGCTTCCAGGGTGGTCGACCACAGTTCGGCACCGACGCGGTCGCGCAGCGAAACCCGCATCGTCGCTCCACCCGGGGCCACCTCGACCTCGCCGAAGTGCTGGAACCCGTCCAGCGGCGGCGTGTTCGGCGCAGGCGGCGCCTTGACGAACTCCACCACCGGCCCGAACGTTGCGTCCAGCCGGTTCGGCCCGAACCCGCCTGCGTGCAGCGGGCCGGACACGAACTCCCAGAACTCGTCGAACTCGGAGAACCCCGCGCCTGCCGGTGAGTATCGGTGCGCCGCGGTGTAGTGCACGTCGGCGGTCAGCCAGACGACATTGCGCACTTTGCGCTTCTGTAGCGACCGCAGTACCCAGGCGATCTCGGCCTCGCGCCCCGATGGCGGCCCGTCCACCCCGTTGGCGACGGCCTCCCACGCGGTGCCGTCCGGGACCAGCAGACCGATCGGCATATCCGACGCGATGATCTTCCAGGTCGCCCGCGAGGTGGTCAGCGCGTGCACCAGCCAGCGCGCCTGCCACTCGCCCAAGATCCGCTCCGACGGTGCGGTGTTCGCGCTGTTGGCGTCCCGGTAGGACCGCATGTCGATCACGAAGACCTCCACCTGCGGCCCGTACGGCAGCTGCCGGTAGATCCGCCCGTCGACGGCGCGGCGCCGATCCAGCGGCACCCACTCGTGAAATGCCTGGAACGCCCGCGCGGCGAGCACGTCCACCCGCCGCTCGGTGTAGCGCTCGTCGGTGAGCACCTCGCCCGGGTACCAGTTGTTGGTCACCTCGTGGTCGTCCCACTGGTTGATCTGTGGCACGGCCGCGGCGAACGCGCGCAGGTGCTCGTCGAGCAGGTTGTAGGCGTACTGGCCGCGGAACTCGGCAAGCGTCTCGGCCACCTTCGACTTCTCCGGGGTGACGACATTGCGCCAGACCCGCCCGTCGGCCAGGGTGACGGTCTCGCGCAGCGGTCCGTCGGCGTACACGGTGTCGCCGTTGCAGATGAAGAAGTCCGGGTCGCGCTCCCGCATCGCGGCGAAGATCTTCATGCCACCGTCGTCAGGACTGATGCCCCACCCCTGCCCCGCGATGTCACCCGACCAGACGAACCGGACCCCCTCATCGCGGGCGGGCCGGACCCGGAACGAGCCGGTCACCGGCTCGCTCGCCGACCGCCGGTCCAGGTCCTCGGCCCGCACGCGGTAGTACACGGTCCGGCCGTCACCGCGCACGCGCACCCTTCCGGTGTAGTCGGTGTCGGCGGTCAGCACCGGACCGGCGATCCGGTCTGCGTCCTTCAGGTCGGGCCGGGCCGAGACCTCGACGAGCAGCCGCGACGGCCGGTCCGCGCGGGCCCACACCAGGCCGGACCGGCCCAGCACGTCGCCGGACTGCACACCGTGGGTCAGGACCGGGCGGTCCGCCCGGAGCAGGACGGGGCCTGCCGCAGCAGAGGTGGCGACGCCGATCGGAAGGCCGACGGCAAGCCCGCCGATCATGGTGGTGCGCAGCAGCACACGCCGGTTGAAGACGGGACCATGTGTCATGCCGAAGTATCTAACCCTTTCGGGTGAACACCCGGCGGTCGCCTCCCGCGCCACCGATGAACTCCTGACCAACCAGCGACTCTTCGTCGAAGACACCCCCGGCCGCGGCGCTACCTGCGGAGTAGCCGGCTAGTGGTCCCGCTGTTCGGGTATCGGAGGCAGCACCGGTAGTCGCCGTACCCGAAGCCGGGTCCGCTCGATGACCACGATGGCCCTCTGATCGAGGTCATCGCGCAGCTTGGGAAGGTTCGCCAGGAGAACGGCGGCCTGCTCGTCCGGCGTCATGGGTTCGTACGTGCGCAACAGCACGAATGACGGCGCCACCGTGCGCTGCCGGGCCAACAGTTCGCCGAAGTCGGTGTCCTCGGAAATGAGGACGAAAGAGTGCTGCCGCGCGAACTCCAAGATCATTGAGTCAGGCGCGTGCTGCAGATCGTGGTCACGGACGTGAGCAGCATCAACACCGGCGTCACGCAGCAACTGCGCAACACGATGCGAGAGGTTGGAGTCGAGCAGGAACTTCATCTACCGGGCAGCCAACGGCAGCTCACGCTCCTGGACCGCTGCGGCGGCGTACTCCAGAGCGGCCAGGATGTCGGCCGGCTCCAGGTCGGGGAAATCCTCCAGAACCTCCCGCGCATCACGCCCGGCCGCCAGCTGGCCCAGGATGGTGCCGACCGGGATACGCAAGTGACGGATGCACGGCAGCCCACCCATCTTCTCGTGGTCGATGGTGATCCGCTCGAACGCCATGGCCGTGACCTCCCGGTGATCATGATAGCCCTGGGCTGTCTGGTCCTGCCTGCTCGTCTCGGTGTGATGCTGTGTAGCCGACTGCGTCAGGTGGACCAGGACGTACTATGGCTTGTACTACACTTGAGGCCTGATGCAGGTGCCACTACGCGTATTGAATCAGGACACCGCGTCCGTGATGGCTCGGGTGGAACGTGGCGAGACGGTGGAGATCACCCGCCGCGGCAAGGTCATCGGCCGGATCGTGGATTGAGCCACCACAACTGCTCGACTACCTCAACGCCCGAGGCGGTCAGCGGCTGGTTGCTTCTGCGCTGATCGAAGTCGAGGTGCCCCGGGCGCTGCGCCGCAGCGAACCGGCAGTCCTCGGCACAGCACAGGTCGTCCTGGTTCACGTCGTGGAACGACGCTGGCGCCGGCAGAGCATCCGGTAGTCGGCCAGCCCAGCGTCGGTGAGCGCTACCGGCCACATTCCGGATTCGTCGGGATCGCCCAGCTCGCACAATCCGTTTTTCAGTAGTCCATCGACGATGATGGGGATGAGGCAGCCGGGTACCGGGGTGCCCTGGTCGTAGTAGTGGCCTTCGCGGTACGCCAGGCCACCCTGGCGTACCTTGCGATACCCCTTCCACGCGAAGAAATCCGGACCGTTCAGCTTCACCGGACCGCTTGCCCCAGGCGACAGGACCGGCCGGAGCCACGCTGTGGGGTGGTCAGAATCGCCACCAGCAGCCCGAAGTAGATATTGGGCCGGGTTTACCCCGACTACCATGTCATCACTCACAGTTCAGATAGTGACGCTCTAGCAACAAGGGAGTGTTCCGGTGCTGCGAGACTCCCCGGATGGGCTACACCGGCAGGCCGACCCGATGGGCCATTCCCCGCAGCTCCGTGCCGATGGCGTCGCGGCGCGCACCTGGGAGCAAGGTGGCGATGGTGTCGCGGACGATCGGATCCCGGCGCACCGCGGTGGGGAAGATGTCTTCCGCCGTGCGCAGCGCCCGCACCGCGTCGTCACGGCGTCCCCGCAGTTGGGCCAGTGCGCGACCGTAGTGGGTCCAGTAGGGGACTTGGTTCACCGGGAAGGGATGGCGCTCAGGGTGCAGCACATCCTCGGCGATGCTGACCGCCCGGTCGGGTTCGTTCGCTTCGAGCGCGAGGCACATGCGGAAACACCCGACAGAAACCGGACCGAACAGGAACCCCAGTGAGTCGGTCTCGCCGACCGCCCCGAATCGCTCGGCCAACTCCGTAGCGGCGTCCAGCGACGCGGCCACATCACCCGGACGGCCATTCAGCAGGGCGGCCGTAGCGTGGTCGGCGGTGAGCAAGCCCACGAGACCGGCGGTCTCGGCTGTCGTCGGTGGCAGGATGATCGAGTCGAGCGTGGCCTGGCCCAGCTGGAATGCGCCGCCGACCAGCAGGGTGTCAGCCACGCCGAACCCGGCCACAGCGAGCGTGGTGATCTCATCGCGCTCCCAGGCCAGGCGTTGGGCCAGGAACACCGTCCGGCGGACCAGGTCGGTAGCAGCGCCCGCGTGGACCAGCCACATGCGGGTGACGTGCACATGTAGGTAGACGGCCAGACCGAGCAACTCACCGTGGTCGGTCCCGGTGGCCAGCGTGGTGTGCAGGTTGCGGATCAGCCCCGGCAGGCCGGTGGCCACCTCGGCGAACTGGCAGGCCCGGCGCTGGGCGTGGATCCGGGCCACCTGGTCAAGCAGTACCGCCACGGGCAGCACCATCCCACCGGGCTGGCGGAGGTCGATCGCGTCCAGGGCCAGGCGCACCGCCTCAATGGTGGAGTCGGTGTGCCCGTTGGCGGGTGCGGGTACCGGCAGCTTGGTCAGCTCGCTGGGGGCGATCTCCAGCGCGTTGGCCAGCGCCTCGAGCTCGGAGAGGGTCACCGGACGCTGCCCGTGCTCGATCCGGTGCAGAGTGGACAAGCTCATCACACCGGTCAGATCGGCGATCACCCGCAGCGACTTTCCCCGAGCCTCGCGGATCTGCCGCAGCCGCGAGCCGATGGTGCGCGCTTTCTCCGCTTCCATCGCTGCACCTTCATTCACCGAGGGGTGCCCCCCACCGCTGCCCCTGAGCCGTAGTCTCGGTGCAGTAAACCTCGGTAAGGGGGCGATCGCCAGCCTACGGGCCGACTCCCCCGATCCAGTAGGTAGCCCAGGTGGCTGGGGCGGTGGGAGCCGGTCTCCACCGCGGCGTCCGGCCAGCCGCTGGGCGACCCCGGCTGCCTCCCAAACCCCGACCGAGAGCTGGGCGGCTTTCGTGACGTCGAGGACGACGATGCACTGGTCGCTGCCCTTGACGGTATCCCAGGTGATCCTCAGGGTCGCGGTGCCATCGGCGCGGGCGCTCAGCTCAATGATGCCGTCGGCCTCGGGGCGCAATCCGAGCACCGGCATCCTCCAGTGCTCCCGGCTGATGTCGCCGCTCACCGGGACGTGGGGAACGGGATCCTGCTGCATGGTCGGGCTTCTCTCCTGTCAAGGCCTGGCGCCGACGCAGCGAACACCGTCAAGGCCGGGTTGCGGAAAGCATTCAGGGGCTGGTATTGCCTCGGAGCGGTACTACTGGGATGTGGCCCGGCGCCGGGAACAGATCAACACACTGGACCCCACTGGCGCAACGAATGATCCCCGTCGCACCAATGCCCCCGATCGCATCCTGCCGTTACGGCGGTTCGAGACCAGGCTGATCTCCTCCACACCGACCCAGCCATCAGGCGGACCGGTGATCGACAGCGCCCGAGCATGGCCGCACGACCACCAGCGGGCGTCGCTGCGCTGAAACACCCTCCGAATGGGCTAAGCCGACACGGAAAGTCCCACCGGCGAAAGTTTCACGCGCGTTAGTCTGGAGCGGCTGGCGCCGGTGCCCGGACTCGGCCCGGCGCGTGACTTCGGCGGCTACTGGACCTCAGCGTCTGATCCGGCTGACCGCGCAGGCTCGGCTCGGCGGGGGTCAGTGCTCGTCGTAGTGGCCTTCATGAGCGGCGTGACGGTGCCCGTCGTGCAGGTAGTCGACGTGGTCGCGATGCGGTACTGCGACGTGCCCGCAGCCCTCGCCGTGGGCGTGGTCGTGACCGTCGTGCAAGGAGTGCTCGCTGTTCTCGCACTCGTCCCAGTGGCCGTCGTGGTGCCGGTGCAGGTGTCCGTCGTGGGCGTAGTCGACGTGGTCACCGTGCGGGATGGCGACGTGTCCACAGCCTTCGCCGTGGTCATGGGTGTGCCCGTCGTGGGTCAGGTGCTCGGTGGTCGTCACGGTGCCCTCCTTGATATCCGGTGTAGTGAGTTCTCGGGTTATCGAACGGACCAGTCGGGTAACCGTTCCGTCGACCACCCTGTGGATCAGGTTGCGTCCCGCCACTACACGGTGATCAATCCTACGTCGCGCAATCAGCGCTACAAATTATCAAAGCATAGGAATGTATTAATGTAAATCAGCACGCACGGTAAACGGGGAGGTACTCGGCGTTGATCCGATGCCAGCCGGGTGCGGCACTGGCTGGAGGGTCAGTACCCTCAGCCGCCGGCGCCGGAGGTGCTGAGCGAGTTGTTCTCCGAGCAGCTCGGGTACCCGGTGCTACCCGCCGAGCTGGGCCTGCCCGAGTCTGTGAAGTGCAAGCCCCAAAACTGAACACTCAGTCAAAGCGGTGGGTGTCGTCGCCGGACCAGCCCGGTTGCCACCGGTGGACTGGGTGGGTGTCGTAGGCATCCCGGGCCATGCCGTAGTCGACCAGCTGGACGCGGCCCCAGGAATTGCCCTCGTCGCCAGCCAGCCTGGTTTCCACCGTGACCACCCGACCCACTCGGCGGACCCCGGCGAAGCTGGCCGCGGCTGACGTCGAGTAGGTCAGCTCTGCGGCATCGTTGGTCCACGCCTCGCGCAGCAGGGGAGGGCGCTGCGGGACCGCGAGGATGGCGGCGGGGGCCTCGGCCAGCCCACCGGCGACAGTGGGTAGGTCCGCACGGCAGGGCATCGCGAACGAGATCGGCCAGTCGAGCAGCACCGGGCCTCGCGCGTCGAGGAAGTCCCGCAGCCCGGTGACCGAGAGCCGCCGGGGTCCGGTGACGGCGAGCCAGCTGTGCTCACCCACCGACCCGTCGACCGCCAGTACCCGCACTCGGTCCGCCCCCGAGGGCACCGCACCAGGACGCACGGACCGGGTACGCCAGGACTCCGGGGCGCGCTCCCGGTCGTGCTGCAGCTCCAGCCTGCGCTGCCGGTCGTTGTCCGCGTAGGCCCGCTCGATGGGCTCGGGATCGCGCAGCAGGTGAGTGCCGAGCGGTTCGACGGCCCCGCCTGGCGCGCGGCGCCCGAACTCCAGCACGACGGTGTTACCACCGCCGACGTCCGCACCATCGAGCCTGCCCGCCACAGACACCGCGAGCTCCTGGCCTTCGGGCAGCACAGGCAGCGTGAACCAGGCGGTGCGCAGGCTCCCGGTGCCCAGCAGGTCACCGGCGGCGCTGCCCCAGACGAATAGAGCGCTGCTGGATAGGAAACTGGGCGGCGGATCCATCGACGTCGGATAACCATCCCGGACGAAGGCACCGTCGAGCGTGTCGGCGCCCTCGGCCGGCTCGAGCGCACCATCTGGTGGGTACTGCAACACCTGCACGTGGTCCTCGATACCGCAGCTGGTCCCGCCGATGCCGGCGAGGTTCTGAGCGGGTAGCGAGTAGTCCGCGCCGCGGCGCAGGGGAGCGGCGAGGAAGGTCCCGAGCAGCAGCGCCACCGACGTCGTCGCGGCCAGCACCGCAAGCAGGGCCGGGGCCACGACCCAGTAAGGCGCCACGCGAGGGGTCGCGACCCCGGACAGCGCCACCCGAGCGGATCCGCTGCGCCGCAGCCGCACCACCGTGACAGCACCTCCCGCCACCGCGAGCCACAGCAGCGGGTTGTGCAGTGGCCACAGCGGGGCGTCGCTGAAGGGCATCCCGAAGTCGGAGTAGGCCCACCAGGTGTTGGGTCCGGCGAAGGACAGCCCGGCGGCTATCGCGACGAGCAGCGCAGCGCCGACACCGACGGCCACCGTGACCGGATCCCTACTGACTGGGATCCTGCTGACCGAATTCCTACTGGCAGGAACCCTGTTGGGCGGGCGGGCGGCATTGACCAGGACGGCGAGGGCGGCAACGAGGAACGCCGAGCCGAGCCCGGCCAGTGCACCGAAGTGATGGGTCCACTTCGACGGCGTCAACGTCAGCAACAGCAACCCGAGTGGCGCGCTCCCGAGCAGCACCAGCTGCGGTCGTCGCTCCAGCAGAGCCCGGCCGTGGCGGGCGAGCAGCACGAGCAGCGGGGCCACCAGCGCCAGCGTGAGCAGTACGGGCAGGCGCTTGCCCGCGCTGCCCATGGTTGCTGGGCCGAGCAGGGCGGTGTAGCGCTCATCCTCCTTGAACCACGGCCGGTCCGGGCCGAAATAGCGGTGGATGTCGGTGGCCACGCTGACGCCGTGCCAGCTCTGGTCAGCAAACATGAGCGTGATCACGGTCGCCGCGACGGCGCCGAGCAGGGCCACCCTGGCCGCGATCTCGCCACGGCTAGCACCCTCGCTCACCAGCCGCCAGATTCCCGGGATGCTGAGCACCACCGGGACCGCGGCGAGCAGCCCGGTCGGCGCCACCGCCGCCGTCGCGGCGACGATCAGCGTCGCGAGTCCCAGGGTGAGCAACGGGCGGCGCACCGCCCGTGACGTCGCGGCCAGCACCAGGGCCAGCACCAGTGTGCTGCCCAGCGCCACGAACGGCTCCGGGCGGGTGCCCAGCCCGTAGGGCAGCCACCAGGCCAGGAAGCAGACCGCCGCGACCGGCGCCAGCAGCCGGGTCCGGGTGGCGCTGGCCTGATGGGTACGGGTCCGATTCGCCCAGGTCCGATTGGCGCGGGGCAGTGCCAGCGGCAACACCCAGCGGTGCAGCACGAGCCACGTCAACGCTCCCGCCAGCAGGCTCGGCACCCGCAGCCACAACGGTGTGATCGACACCTCGGCGAATGCCCGGACCAGCTGCTGGGCCAGCGCGAAGGGTGCCTCCGAGGCGTTGAACCAGCGGTAGTAGTTGCCGGTGTCCCCGGCCGCCCCGGCGTTGCGGGCGATCATCGCGGCGAACCCGTCGTCGTCGGTGAGCGGGCCGATCACCCCCCATCCCGCCAGGGTCACCAGCACCAGGGCATCGACCCCACCGCGCACCCACCGTCCCCGGGACGACCTGGTGGCACGCACCCGAGGTGACCGTCGCCCGCGCCGGGCCAGCAGCACCAGCGCGGTCGCCGCCAGCACCACCTGGGCGGCGATCAGCCCGTACTTCCACCCCGTGGGGGTGCTGGCGAACCAGTACGGCGTTCGCGCGGTGACGGCCATCCCGGTAGCGGCGGAGGCGTCGAGGTCGGTGTCGAAGGCGAAGACCTCCGGGACCCGCGCGCCGGGCAGGCGGGCCACCACCGCCCCGCTCACCGATACCGTGGTCGCGGTTCTGTCGGCGTCGATCCGCAGTTCGCAGCCGTTAGCTGCCAGAGGGAGAGGAGCCAGCGGGAAAGGGACGAGCTGCCCATCGGTGGCGACCCGCAGGCGCCCTCCGGAGGACTCGATCACCAACCCGTCGCCGCCGCCGCCGGACCCGGTGGACAGGACCCGCACGGTGCCGGGCCCGGCCAAGGTGGCCCGCAGCACCCCACAGGGAATCGCGACGTGCAACTCAGCAGGCCGATAGGGCACGAAAAAGGCGGTGGTCGGCCGAGGTGGCTGCCCTGCCTGCGGCCACTGCACAACACTGGCCTGCCCGATCACCGGCGCAAACGGCAGCACCACCGCAACAAGCACCCCGAGCAGCCCAACCACCACCGCCCACCCCCAGTGCACGGTGTGTCCGCCCGGGATGCGAGGTGTGTCCGCCCGCCATGCATGGCGTGTCCGCTCGTCATGTACGCCGTGTCCGCTCGTCATGCACGCCGTGTCCGCGAGCCGTCAGGCCAGCACCAGCTCGGCGAACCACCGCTGCTCCCTGAACAACGCCCCATTGATCACCGCCCGACCGCCTCGACCGCTGCGGCGAACGCGGATCCGGGCACGTGTCGCGCCACCCGCCGGGCGTCCGCCATCTGGTCCACATCGGTCAGCTCGGCCAGCAACCCGACCCGCAGGCCCGCGCCGCGCAACGCCGCGAGGGTGGCCTCGCCGGTGTCCGGCCGGGACATGGGCACCGAACGCAGCACCGCGCCGTGCCGGGGATCGACCAGCCCCAGCGCCCACCAGCCGCCGTCCGTGGCGGGCCCGAGCACCGCGTCCACCCGGCCGCCATGCAGTACACCTGCGCACTCGCCCAGCAACTCAGGCCTGACCTGAGGGGTGTCCATGCCGATCTGCAACACCGGCCGCCCTCGCAGGGCACGGGCCACGTCGGCGTGCGCGGCAGCCAGCCGGGCCCCGAAAGACGCACCACGCTGCGCGAACACCGGCACGGCTGCCAGTTCAGCGCGGAGCTGTTCAGCGCGGCAGGCGTCGTCCAGCCGCCCCACCCAGGCCACCGCGGGAGTCGCGTGGGGCACCGCCCGGACGGCGCGCAGCGTGTCCAGCAGGCTGGCCGCGGCGATGTCGGCGGCCTGTTCCGGACTCGCCGGTGGGCTCAGCCGCGTCTTCGCCTGCCCCGGCACCGGCGCTTTCGCGACGACCAGCAGCACGGTGCCCGTCATCGCAGCACCGCACTCATATCCCGCACGGCACGCAACGTCCCCCGCACCGAACCGGATACCTTCGACCGGCCAGCCACCCGCGGAAGGTAAGCCACCGGTAGCTCGCGGATCACCCACCCCCGCGCACCAGCGCGCAGCAGCGTCTCCAGCGGGTAGCCGCTGCCCCGGTCCTGGACGCCGAGATCGAGCAGATCGGCGCGTCTGGCCACCCGGATCGGCGCGAGGTCGTGCACCGGGATACCCCGTCGGCGCAGCCAGCAGGCCAGCGCCGCGTTCCCGGCCCGGGAATGCCAGGACCTCGCAGCGCGGACAGCCGGAATCCGGCGCCCGACGACCAGATCGACGGCACCCCCCGGCTCGGCGCCGCCCAACTCAGCGACGAGCCGGGGTAACTCGCCAGGGTCGACGGATCCGTCCGCATCCAGCACGCACACCACATCGGCGCGGGCACACTCCAGTCCGGCGTGGACGGCGGCCCCGTAACCCCGGCGGGGCTCGACCACCACCCTCGCCCCGTGCGCAGCGGCGACCTTGGCGGAGCCGTCCACCGAACCGTTGTCCACCACCAGCACGCCATACCCGGGTGGAATGGCCGCGAGCACCCCGGGCAGCGCACCTGCCTCATCCAGGCAGGGCAAAATCACTTCTACGCTGATCACCAATCCAGGAGATCACGGACAGTGCCCGAGTCGTAGACAATGCGTCTTACGGGTCGATGACGTCCAGGCCAGCTTGGGTGCGCGGTCCGGCCCGGAACGGAACGCTTGAATCATTGCAGCCATCGACCCAGCACCCCCAGCCCCCACCCGGAGTGATGATGAACGACGTGACGGGGCGGGTGCTGGTCGTCGACGACGATCTGACCATTCGCGATGTGGTGCGCCGCTACCTGGAACGCGACGGGCACGCGGTCACCGTCGCCGGGGACGGGGAGACCGCGCTGGCGCTGGCCGAGCAGAACGAGCCGGATCTCGTGGTGCTGGACCTCATGCTGCCCGGCATTGACGGGCTTGAGGTGTGCCGGACGCTGCGGTCCCGCTCGGCGGTTCCGGTGGTGATGCTCACCGCGCTCGGGGAGGAGGCCGACCGGATCGCCGGACTACAGCTGGGCGCCGATGACTACGTGACCAAGCCGTTCAGCCCCGCCGAGCTGGCGCTGCGGGTGGCCTCGGTGCTGCGCCGCTCCAGGTCGGCGGCATCCCCCCCAGGGATCGACACAACACCCGAGGTGCTGGCCGACGGCGAGCTGTCCGTCGACGTGGCCGCGCGGCGGGCGACTCGGGGCGGGGCCGAGCTGGCGCTGACCGTCCGGGAGTTCGATCTGCTCGTGTTCCTGCTGCGCCACCCCGGAGTGGCGTTCAGCCGCTCCGAGCTGCTCCAGCAGGTATGGGACTGGTCGTTCGGCGATCATTCGACGGTGACCGTGCACGTGCGCAGGCTGCGGGAGAAGGTGGAGCCCGACCCGGCCCGGCCATCCCGGATCGTCACCGTCTGGGGTGTCGGGTACCGCTACGACCTCAGCCAGGGCCGCGCAGACCCTCAACACGGGAGTGCCCCATGCTAGCCCGAGCCGGAGGCAGAAAATGCTAGCCGATCTCGCGCCCTACGCGCTGGGCTGCTCGCTGGCGGTGGCGCTACTCGGTGCCTGGCTGCTGCACCTGGTCCGGCATCGCTCGATCACTACCGCCGTGCTGGTGCTGGTGCTGGTGCCGCTGGCCGCGACGATCGCGGGTGTCGTCGGGGTGAGCGGGTTCATGTATACCGTCGAGCTCCAGCGGACCGTCCTGGTGTGTGGGTTGGTGGCCGTGGTCACCGTACCGGTCGCGGTGTTGCTGGGGCGCTCGCTCGCCCGCCGCAGCGTGTGGGAGCGCGAAGCACGGGCCCGGGAACGCAGCGCCGAGGCGTCCCGCCGTGAGCTCGTCGCGTGGATCAGCCACGACCTGCGCACCCCGCTGGCCGGGATCCGGGCCATGACCGAGGCGCTGGCCGACGGGGTGGTCGTCGAGCCGAAGGACGTCCATGGCTATGTGCAGAACATCGACCGGGAGGCCCGGCGGCTCTCGGTACTGGTCGACGACCTTTTCGAGCTCTCCCGGATCACCGCGGGAGCGCTGACGCTCTCCCTCACCGAGATCGCGCTCAGCGAGATCGTCGACGACGCCATCGCCGCGGAGCGGGCGATCGCCGAACGCAAGCGGGTGCACCTGCTGGCCCGCCCCGGCGGCAGCCCGGTGGTGCGGGGCAGCGACCCGGAGCTGGCCCGCGCGGTGCGCAACCTGCTGTCCAACGCGATCCGGCACACCCCCAGCGACGGTTCGGTGGTCGTCGCCTACGGCGTGGAGGGCACCGAGGCGTGGCTGCGGGTCTCCGACTGCTGCGGTGGCATTCCCGAGGCCGACCTGGCCCGGCTGTTCGACGTCGCCTACCGCGGCAGCGCGGCCCGCACCCGGGAGCCGGCCAACGGGCAACCGGTCGGCGCCGGACTCGGCCTGGCCATCACCCGCGGACTCGTGGAGGCACACCGAGGCCGGATCGAAGCACGCAACGCCGGGCCCGGCTGCCTGTTCGAAGTGCGCCTGCCCCTCGCCGCGACCTGAGGCGGCACTGGGAACAGCGTGCGAGGCGTGACCTTGTAAGGTACCCTGGATGAGGTGACAGGCATCACGTCGGGGGGCGGTCTGGATCTCGTGCACCGCATGGGGGCAGCCGGGCTCGGTGTCGGGCTGTGGGTCTTCGGAATCCTCGGGTTCGTCAACCGCCTGGAGTTCCTCTCCACCAGTGGGGAGGAGGTGCTAGGGCTCTCCTCGAACGGTATGCTCTCGACGATCTCGCTTATCGTCGGCGGTGTCCTGGTCGCCGCCGCGTTGCGTGGTGGCCGGATCTCCTCGACCGTCACCTCCCTCATCGGTGTCCTCTTCCTGCTCTCGGGTCTGTTCAACCTCGCGGTGCTGGACACCGAATACAACCTGCTGGCGTTCCGGATCTCGAATGTGATCTTCAGCTTCGTCGCCGGGATGTTGCTGCTCTTCCTGGGCGCGTACGGCCGGTTCAGCGGCGGCTTGCCCGCGACCAACCCCTATTACCGGTATCGACACCCCGGCGATCCACGCCCCAGTTCGGACGAAACTGCCAGCCGGGAAGAGGAGGACCGCTGGGTGGCCGCCGAGATAGCGGTCGCCGAACGTCGCGCCACGCCGGAGCAGCAGGAGCTGGTGCGCCAGGAAGCACGGCGAAGGGCCGACGAGTCGCGCCGTCGGGCGTGGGAGATCTACGAAAGCCGCCAAGCCCGAGACTCCGACTCACAGCAGATCTCCTGAATCGGCAGATGTCCTGACCCAGATGTCCTGACTCACCGGGTACCCGACCGGGTGGGATCAGGTCCCCTGACCGGCTGGCAACACACCCCCCGATCGGCTGTTACGGCCCTGGACCACCCAAGCCGTATGAGATCGTCCGCGAGACTTCGCCCCTGAGGAGGTTTCGTGGCCACTACCGGCCGCCATCGCGCGTCATCGTCGGTCGTGTGGCTCCCGATCATGGTGTCGGCCCTGCTCGGGGTGCTGCTCGGATCCTGGGTTACGGCTCTCGCCGACGGGCCGGGAACGGAACCGACCACCAACCAGGCGGCGGAGCCGTCGCCCACTCCCGCGCCACCCTCGACGATCGCGAATCCGATCCGATCGATCGGGTTCGCCGAACCCACCACCGGCCCGGCTGACCTGTCCCTGACGGTGCTGCCGCCGGAAAAGGTCAAAGGCGGGGTGCGGCTCACGATCGCGCTGGTCAACAACACCGCAGCCCCGATCACCTTCGACACCGCCGAGCTGGGCCCACACGAGCCCCGTTTCGACGGCGCCACGGTGCCGCTGACCATGACCCCCGCAACGAAGAAGCTCATGCCGAGCGAGGGTTACACCTACCAGTGCGTCGTCAACCTACCGACGATGGACGTCGGGGAACTGGCTTTCATCCTCGGCGCGGTAACCATCACCGGCCAGGCCGCCGGAGACTGACCCGCGATCTCGTCACCATCCGCCTCGTCGCCGGCGTACCCAGTCTCACAACATGACCGGCGGTGGGGACAGCTCGCCCGATCGCGGAATGGCCCGGGCACCCCGGTGGTTGTAGAGACTGTCCGGTCCGGGCGATCTGTGTCCCCGGGTCTCACTTAATAACCGCCACCGTGGACGATCGTTCGGCTGAAGCCACGGTGTGCCACTCGCCGCGAGGCGACCAGCGCCTGGCCCGGACACCTTTCTCCACCCAGCAGTAGCGGCACGAAGGACGGTACGTCATGAAGGGCGACCGGATCGAGATCGTGATCGACGCAGGCGGTGCTACCCGCACCTACGAGATCGAGGCCACCCGGGCCGGTCGACGGGTCGAGACCACCTACGGCCGAGGCATTGTCGAAGTCACCGAGGTGACCCGGACCGGCACCCCGGTCCGTACCGCCCGGTTCATGGCCAGCCGGGTGCTTGCCCTGGTCGAGTTCCCCTTCGACGAGCGCGCCGAACTGGACAACGCCGCGGCCACGCAGTTACCCCGCAGCGCCTGAGCCTGGCACCCCGGCCCGGCGAGTACCCCCACTCCCGTCGACGGATGCCGAAAATCACCCTGGATGCTCGCCCCACAGCTGACGTCAGGACGATGCGTGTATCAATGCATCACAGGCTGTGAAAGGGGGGTGAGCGCGCGATGGCGGATCCGATGTCTGCGGTGCTGGCCAAGTTGCTTGATGAGGCGATCGGCAAGCTGGTGGAGGCCGCCCTGGCGAGATGGCACAAGACGCGCCAGCGGCAAGTACAACACGGCCTGCGCATCGTGGCTGACCTGGACGCGATGCGGCATGGCGAGCTGCGCAAGACAACGGAGAACGAGTGGTTAGCCGCTAAGCATGCCGTGGGTGACACGTTCAACCTGGTCGCGCCGCTGGACCCGCAGCAAGTCTTCGGCCACGAATTCACCGTCGAGGCTCTACTGGAACATCTGCGCCCGGCAGCAAGCAGGGTGCTGCAGTCGGCTGCGTTGGAGCCCACTGCAGCCGCGGGTTATCAGCGGATGCTGGAACGGTGCTGTGCCGAGATCGTGCAGGCGCTGCTGGACGACGGGGACTTCATGGCGTGGGTCACGTCGGAGATCTACAACAGTGTCCGGCGTACCGAGGACATCGTGCGGGGGGTGCGGGTGGACCTCTCGGAGCGAAGCCACACGGCCGAGCTCCGAGCCTTCGAGAGTCGCTACCTCGATGATGTCGCGGAGAGCATATCGGGGTTCGAATTGTTCCAGGTGAACGTTGGCCGAGCGCCGCAGAAATATCCCTTCGACCGGTTCTACGTGATTCCCTCCGTGACCCGGCGCACGTCCGGCTCGGAAGATGACGCCGGGCTCACCGGAGCGGGGACCGACGGGGCGAACGCGATCAACGACGCCAGGCACGTGCTGCTACTCGGCGGCGCGGGGGCCGGCAAAACCACCTTCCTGCAGTGGCTGGCCTACACGGCAGCACGGGACGGCCGCACGCTTGCGGGCAGCCCATGGCGCGACGTGGTGCCGTTCTATATCCCGCTGCGACGTTTCGCGGACACCGCGCTGCCGCAGATGGAAGATCTGCTGGTTACCACGGCGTGGGCACTGACCGGCGAGAAGCCCGACCAGTGGGTCAGCAGGCTGTTCCGGTCCGGCCGGGCGTTGCTGCTGGTCGACGGGGTCGACGAGCTGCCGGCGCGACGCCGCCAGGAGGTGAAGGGTTGGCTCGAAGACATGGTCCGGGGCTTCTCCGACGCCCGATACGTGGTCAGCACCCGCCCGTCTGCGGTCGACGAGACCTGGCTGGCCGGCTCCCGATCGGGGTCCCGCGCTGCCTTCGTCCGGCTGGAGCTCTTGCCACTCAGCGGAAGCGGGCTACGCGACGTCATTGGATGCTGGTACACCGCGGCGCGGGAAGACGAATCCGACCCGGTGCAGCGCGAGTGGCTCACTACCTGCGAGCACGGTCTCATCGAGAGCCTCGACACCCGTCCCGAGCTGCGCATTCTGGTGTCCAGCCCGCTGCTCTGCGCACTGCTCTGCGCGCTGTATCGACAGGGCAACATGTACCTGCCGCACAGCCGTCGGGAGCTGCTCGAGGCGGCGCTGGACCTGCTGCTCGTCCGGTGGGACATCCACCGAGGGCTCAGCGTCGACGTGGGCCTGCAGATGAACAAGGCCGAGCAACTGGTCTTGCTGCAGCGGTTCGCCGCCTCCATGGCGCGTGAGGAGGAGCTGCTGGTTTCCAAGCAGGTCGCCCAACAGCGGTTGCAGATGGCGATGCGCGGCCTGCGCTCGCACGACGCCGATCCGGCCGATGTTCTCCAGCACGTGCTCGAGCGCACCGGCCTGCTTCGCGAACACCCGGTCGATCACCAGGTGCGGTTCGTGCACCGCACCTTCCGCGATTATCTGGTGGCCAAGGAGATGGTCGAATCCGGGGAGCTGTCCGGCCTGGTGAAGCACGCCGATGAGGACTCCTGGCACGAGGTCGTCTTCATGGGGGTGGCCCAAGCCCGCCCGCGCGAACGCGCGGAACTGTTGCGCAAGCTGCTCGCCAGGGCCGGCAAGCGCAGCACCTCAGCGGAATGCGCTGACCGGCTGATTCTGGTTGCGGCCGCATGTCTTGGATTTGCCGAAGTGATTGATCCCGACTCCGTACGCCTACAGGTGGTGAGTGCCGTGCGGCGACTCATCCCGCCGGGTAGCGACCACGACGTGGACATGCTCGCCAAAGCCGGTTCCTTCGTGATCGACCTGCTGCCCGGCCCGGACGGCCTGGCGGAGCGGGACCACGACGCCGCGGTCCGGGTGCTCCGCACGCTGGCAAAGATCGGTGGCGAGCAGGCCTGGGGCAAGATTCGCCTGTTCGTCGCGATGCACGACTCCTTGGTCATTGACGAGCTGCTGAGCGCCTGGCGGGGTTTCGACTACTCGGAGGATTACGCCCGCACCCTGCTGTCCAATGTGGAGTTCGGTGAGCGGGTGCTTGATGTGCGTCGGTGGGAAGTGCTCTGCCGACTGCGCTATCTGACCACGCTGCGCGCGGTGAAGCTGATCGGCAACTTCGCCTTGGCTGATGAGACCGCTGACCGGTACCCGCTCGCTGACATTCCGAAATTGCGCAGCCTGGAGCTCGTGGCGAATGAAGTCGTGCGCGACCTGACCCCGCTGGCCAGGTGCCGGACACTGCGCACCCTACGGGTGTCGCGGATCGCCTCGATCAGGGACTTGCACGGACTCGTCGGCAGCACGATCCAGGACCTCGTTCTGAACATCGCCGCGAAGGGTCGCAACCTGGTCGGCGTGCAGCGTTGCGCACAACTACAGGAGCTGCAGCTCAGCGCCCCGATATCAGACTCCGAGGTCGACCAGCTGCGCGGGCACCCATCCCTGCGCATACTGCGGGTAACCGGTGCAGACCCGGCCGAACGCGACCGGCTACGCTGCGAGCTACCCGACGTCGACGTCCAGTGACCAGCGGGCGGGCGCAGCGCTGCAAGCTCGTGGGCGTCAATGCTGAAACGGAGGGAGCGTCCGTCCCCAGGAGAAGGAGTGAATCCACAAGTTTCAGCAAGTTGTCCACAACTTTTCCCCAGGCTGTCCGGTACACTGCTATCGATGAACGGTGTGATCGACGGCGCCGGAGGTGCCACTGCGCGTACTGTTGCGGCGGTCTTGGTTGTGCTGGACACCGCCCGCGAGTACGGCTACGCGGTCACCCGAACCACTCTCGCAAAACTTCTCTACTTCGCCGACTTGGAAGCGGTTGAGCAGGGTAACGATCCGATATCTGGGCTGGAGTGGCGCTGGCGGCACCACGGACCGTACGACAATATTCTGCTACGCATCGAAGACGAGCTTGTTTCGCGCCGACAGATCGCCTCAGAGCAGTATTTCGAATCAGGCCGCCGCCTGCGAATGGTGCCGACACGCCACGACTACCCATATTTAGATGTCCTCGCCTCAGAGGACCTTGAAACGATACGTCTAACCGTGCGCAAGCTGGGCAATTACGCGGCTGCGACCATCCGAGACCTCAGCTATCAAACCGCGCCGATGCTTGATGCACAGCGGCGCGGCCGCGAAAGTGTGATCAACCTCGACCTTGCTCGCCCAGTTCCGAAGATCGGTAGTGCCGTGGCACAGGCGCGTCGACTACTCGCGACGCTCCCACGTCAAGAAGACGATCCAGAGGCCCAAGACGAGCTAGCAGCTGAACTACGGTCGACTGCTGAGGAAAGAGCCGTGGCGACCGCTAGACTGTTGGGTAATGGCTGAGCCAGTCGCAGGCGCGGTCTACTACGTGCGGGATCGTGACCTGACGCTCCCTCCGAACGATGATCGCCAATATCACGACGAGCGTCGACCTGTACTAATCATTAGCGGCCCGGAAACCAACTCGGACGCCACGTGGGGCTTTGTGCTCGTCGCGCCTATCTCCTCGTCTACTTCTCACAAGACTCGGTTTTGTGTTCGACTAGGTGCGGGTGCCGCGAACCTGTCCAAGAAAGGCTGGATACGGGTAAGTGCTGTGCAACCGCTCATGAAAAGTCAGCTCGGTGACCGAACCGGCATTGTGACAGCAGACCAGCTCGCGGAAGTGCACGCACGTCTGCTGCAATACATGGGGTTGACGGACGAGGACGAACCGCCGATCTAGTGCAAGTACGACCAATCCGGCTCTCGCCTCCACCCACATGAGAAGACCAGTTGGCTTCGTCAGGATCTTGGATCAGCAACCCTGAGCGTCCGTTGGTCGGCGTCGAGGATGACGGTGCCACCGTTGCTCTCATGCTGATGGACTTGGAGGTGTCTGCGGCGGGGCACTCATCGGCTGGCCGCCAGACAGGGCCGCCCGGTCAGGTCCGTAACGGAGCAGCCGAGCGCCTCAGCGAGGTCTTCGAGCAGGCCGCGCCGGTTGAATCCGCGCTGTCCGCGTTCCAGCATCGACAGGGTAGGGCTTGCTGATGCTGGCGATGCCGGCGGCTAGGTCTAGGCTCATGCTCGCGGTGACGGCGGATCATGCGAGCCCGACGACCGATCGTCCACGCCGGGTCGGGTTCTCAGTCGTCGGCAAGCCAGGTGTGCACGGGTTGATTGCTGTGCATGTGCTCGGCGTACAGCAGCGCCATCTGCTGTAGCGCCTCGGTCCGGCTGCACTGCCCCCGCTCCTGCAGCCTGTGCACCGTCTCGACCTGCCAGTGCGCTCCGGTCATCGTGGTCAGGCAGCGTTGCTCGATGATTCCCAGTAACCGGTCGCGGACCTCGGCGTCCACCCCCCAGCGCCGCAGCCCCTCGTCGGCCGTTGGCAACAGCTGACGCAGCACCAGGTCAGTGGCCGGCACCTCGCCGACGTCAGGCCAGAAGAGCCGGGCCGCCACGCCGTGCCGGGCGGCTGAGTGGAAGTTCTCCTCCGCTGCGTGGAAGGACATCCGCGACCAGATCGGGTGCTCGTCCTC
The DNA here is from genome assembly GCA_052390495.1 of Pseudonocardiales bacterium. Lineage (GTDB taxonomy): Bacteria > Actinomycetota > Actinomycetes > Mycobacteriales > Pseudonocardiaceae. Next base: position 6,585 of record JBQTGW010000076.1, on the reverse strand, counting down.
CGCAAGCACCCGGACCAGGCCGTAGTAAAACGCGGCGTTGGCCAGGGTGTCGACCACCGTCGGTCCCGCAGGCAGCACCCGGTTCTCCACTCGCAGGTGCGGCAGATTGTCGACTACGTCGTACACCGGCCGATTCCAGCGATAGACCGTGCCGTTGTGCAGCCGCAGCTCGGCCAGTTCCGGCATGTCGCCACGCTGGAACGCTGCTACCGGATCCTCGTCCTGGCAGATCGGCAGCAGCGCTGGGAAGTAGCGCACGTTCTCCTCGAACAGCTCGAAGATCGATGTGATCCACCGATCGCCGAACCACACCCGCGGCCGCACGCCTTGTTCCTTGAGTTCGTCGGAGCGGGTGTCGGTGGCCTGCTGGAACAGCGCGATCCGGGTCTCGCGCCAGAGTTCCTTGCCGAACAGGTACGGCGAGTTGGCACCAACCGCGAGCTGGACACCGGCTACCGTCTGGGCGGCGTTCCAGTACGCCGCGAAGCTCTCCGGGCTGACCTGGAGATGAAACTGCACGCTGGTACAAGCCGCCTCCGGCGCGACCGTGTCGGCCGTGGCCCGCAGCTGCTCGACGCCGTCGATCGCCAGCCTCAGGTCCTCACGTCGGGCGGCGAAGATCTGCTCGTTGAGCATCCGATAACGCGGGTTAGCGGTGAGCGCGTGGGCACCGAGATGATCCGCAGTGACGGTGGGCAGGATACCGATCATCATCAGCCGGGCACCGACCTGCCGCGCTGCCCCGTCGGCGAAGTTGAGGTAGGCCCGTAGCTCGTCCTCGAGCTCTACCAGCGCCGCGCCGGCCACCAAGCGTGGCGGCATGTTGATCTCGATATTGAACTGGCCGAGCTCAGTCTGGAAGTCTGGATGGGAGATGGCGGCCAGGACCTCGGCGTTGCGCATCGCCGGGTCACCGTGGGCATCGACCAGGTTGAGCTCGATCTCGCACCCCATCAGCGGACGGGCGGCGTCGAACCGGGCCTCGCGCAGCATCCGCTTGAAGACGTCAACGCAGCGTCGGAGCTTCTGCCGGTACCGGGTGCGGTCGGCGCGGGTGAACGTCCGCGCCGCGACCTCTTCGCCCATGCTTACCTCCTCCGCCGGGCGAAAGTCTGACACGACCCAGCGCCAGCTGCACCCATGCCCAACCCACCGCTGTCTCTACGACCCACCCGTTCCTGACCTCACATTGAGCTTCATCCGGTAGTGCTCTTCCGCCTGCCTGGGCTATACCTTGGCAACCGAACAACCGTCGCATCGTCTTCGACGTCCAGTACGACATCTCGTACCAACGCCCGTCTCCACTCGACGATCAACCGCAGCAGGTGCTCACCGTCCGGCTCACATGCCGCCAGGACAGCTGCCGCCAGCTCGTTACGTCGAGTACTCGCACCCGCGTCGTTGGCAAGCGACAAGCTGGTCGAGCCGCCGATCGGCCGACCGCGGCCAGGAGATGCCAGCTGCCTTGGCTACCGCCTTGTGTGCCCTGTGGTCAGCATCGACCTGCACACCCCGTGATCGGGAGTGAGTCGTGGGTCACGCGCCGGACACGCGTGGCATCTGGAGAGACCAGGAACATGGACAGGACTCGTTGGCGTCCAGCCTGCTCGGAACCGGGGCCGACGCGGTGTTGACACCGAGCAGGTTCGTCCCGCTGGGCGACTGGGCGGCGCTTCATGCGGTGCTCCGTGCTGGAGAGGAGACAGAGCTGCCCGAGGTGGTGACGCTCATCGCCACTGACGCCGCGATGCTTGACTCGACGTATCGGCAGACGTTCGTCGAGCTGCTGGTCACCAATCGCCCGGTGGCGTTCGCCTTCGCCGGGACGAACCCTCCGTTCGAGTCGCCCGGCCGAGTAGCCGGCCTGCGTTATCTGATGTCGAAACGGCCTGGCTGCTTGCTGATCTGCACAGAGCCGACCGTGGCTACTGACGCGTATGCGCACGGCGCCTCGGGCGCTGCACTCGGCATCACTGGCGGGGTCCGTAAACCAAGACGCCCAGGGGACCCTGGCGGGGGGAACGCCAAGGGCTTCCTGCCCGGCCTCTTCCTGAGAGACCTATGGGAGCACCGCAGCCCCGACATCTATGCGGACTGGTTTGCGAACTCGCCTTCACCTACATGCCCAGCCTGCAACGGCCGTGCGCTGGACGTGTTCGACAACACCGATGCCGACAAGCGCATCGTGCTCCGCCATAACGTGCACACCTGGCTCATGGTGTTCGACGAGCTCAGGGGGCGAACCCGTACAGAGCAACGGCGATGGTCCGCCGACGAGTGGGCGGCTGTGAAGGTGCAGCGAGCTCTGCGCTTGTCCCCGGAACCAGTACCGAGCCGCACTGCGAGCAACGCCGAGACCGCTCCGGAGATCGAAGCCCTCAGGGCACTCGCCCGCGACCTCCGCAATGTGGCCCACCAGAATTTCCAGGTTGCCCTCACCGCAGCCCGCCAAGCTGAGGAGACCGCTCGCTCTCATCGCGAGCAGCTAGAGCAGCTCGCAGCGTCAATGGCCGCCTACGACAGCGCTCTGAGCCAGCTCACAGCGCCGTCCACAATGAACGACTGAGCGACTCCGACTTTGCGCGCTCCTGACAGCTCATCGTGGTCCCGCTCACCGGTCGCTGCGAACCCGTTAAGCGGTCGAAGTCAACGACACCCGCATGAGCGTGGAACTGTTCGAGATCGCCTACAGCATCGCCTGACACTCGTCGGCCCACGATAGATAGGGGGCCGTCGCAGCGGCTACAGCAAGTCAATGTCGAGGGCGGGCTGACGCCGGGGCGGCCAGCCGCCGAGATGCCCGAGACGGCTGGCCGCGGGGCAGCTCAGGAGGCGAGCAGGTCGTCGATCTGGTTGATCGCCGATGTGGCGCCCTCGACCATGCCCATGTCCAGCACCTGCTGCAGCGCCTCGGCGGACTCGTAGGTGCTCACGTAGGTCGCGCGAGTGCCACCGTCGTGCTCGGTGAAGGTGTACACGTTCTGGGAGACCGGCATTCCTGGCGTCGGGGTGAAGTCCAGGTCGGCGAAGCCGTCCTCGAAGGAGAAGCTCGTCGGCTCGTCGACGGCCGTGATCTGCCAGTATCCGGCGTGCTTGTCGCCTTCCGGGCCGGTCATGACGTAGGTCACGCGGCCGCCGGGCGTGAGGTCGTGGTCAACCACGGTCGCCGGGTAGGTCGGCGGCCCCCACACCTTCTCCAGCTGGCGCGGGTCGGCGTAGACCTGCCAGATCCGCTGCACCGGCGCGGCGAAGTCGGCGGTGATGGTCAGGGTCGCAGTGTTGAGGTCCTGCTGGACGTCGGTCACGGGCATGGTTTCAGTCCTCCTGGTCGGTGTCGGATGCGATGAGGTCGTCGATGCGCGCGATGCGGCCCCGCCAGAGTTGCTCCAGCTCGGTGAGCAGGGACCCCACCGACCGCAGCGCCTGCACGTCGCCGCTGGCCAGCTGCTCACGACCGCTGCGTCGCTTGGTGAGCAGACCGGCCTTCTGAAGCACGGCGACGTGCTTTTGCACCGCGGCGAAGCTCATGTCGTACTTCGCCGCGAGCGCGGAGACCGAGTGCTGCCCGGCCAGCACGCGGCGCATGATGTCGCGCCGGGTCCGGTCGGCGAGCGCGTGGAACAGGGCGTCCGCCCGGTCCTCGTTGTCCTCGGCCACCACAAACATACAACTGATAGGTTGCATGTTTGTCAAGGTCGACTCCGGCAGGAACCGCCGGCCTATCCCGATTCCAGGCTTCCTCCGGCGCGAGCTCGAAGCTCACCGAGAACTGACTGTGGGCCGGGGCGAGCCTCGCTGGTGTTCGCTACTCACAATGGCACGCCACAGCGGCGATCGAACTTTCGTCGGCAGATCCAGCGGCCTTCGCTGGTACGGGCGGGGCTGCTCGGCGAGGTAACCCAACGCGGGGGTATCCCGATGACGAGCCTCGGGAGTAAGATCGGCGCCCGTGACAGGGCCGAAAGCAGAGGGCGAACGGGTGGTCTTGGGCCGGCGTAACAGAGTGAGCACGATGGTGCCGTTCCACTGGTCCAAGGAGGCGCCGCTCGGTCTTAACGAGGTGGAGTGGGCCGAGGAGCTGGGTGCCAGGTGGGAGGGTGACGAGCTGGTCACCTATGACTACCCGACGTTCGTCGACCTCCTCAGTTACTACGAGAAGAACGAGTACCTGCCGGACAACGACTGATACCCTGCGTCGCCGTCCTGCTCGTCGTCCCGACTGGCGTGCTCCTTGGGGACGTCCCGGACTACTGGGCGGCCAGTGGTCGACAATTACGCCATCTACGAACACCGTGCGGTCCGCGGAGAGCTTGGGAACTACTTGTCGCTGCACCGGAGTGGAGACGAGAGCGAGCACACCAGGGACCTGCTTGTGACCTGCGGTTACACGTGGTGGAGACGAAGGGAATCGAACCCTCAACCCCCGCCTTGCAAAGGCGGTGCTCTGCCAATTGAGCTACGTCCCCGGCGCTCCGGACCCGGCCCGCACCGGGTCCGGAGCGAGCTCCTCAGGGAGTGAAGGTGGTTGCCTCGCGCCAGAGGTCGGCCTCGGCCTTGGCGGAACGCTGACGACGCACGACGACGAAAGCGACGAGGCCGGCGAGCAGTAGCGGGATGATCTTCTTCACGGCTAATCTCCTCCTGCACAACGGTGCTATGGAGTGGGCCTAGCTGGACTTGAACCAGCGACCTCATCCTTATCAGGGATGCGCTCTAACCAACTGAGCTATAGGCCCTTGTGGCGACCCGAGCGAGGCTACCGCATGCGCCAGCCAGCACCCAAACCGCTTGATCTTGATACGTCAATCGCGCTCCGAAAGGGTGACTTCGATCCCTCCTGCGAGGTCCGCCGAGGCGTTGTAGATGAACGCACCGACGGTGCACATCGCGGTGATCAACACGATGTTCACCAGCCCGACCACAGCCGCTACGCCGAACACTCCACCGGCGCTGATCAGGTCCTCGCCTCCCCGGGGACTACTGACCGAGGTGAGATCGGAATAAGTGCCGTTGAGCTGGTCCCACACGCCCATGCTCCCAAGCACGTTGTAGAGCACCCCCACCGCCACCATCCAGGCGAGGAATCCCGCGACGGACAGCACCAGCGAGACCTTGAGCACCGACCACGGCTCGAGGTGGCGCAGCTGGAGGCTTGTGCGGCGGGGGATCCGAGTCGGCCGTACCCGGGTGCTCAGCGACGGCTGAGGTGACGCCTGCTCGGACTGCACCCGCCCGCCGATGCGCACCGTGGGTCCGCTGAAGTCCTGGCCCGCCCCCTGGTTCGGCTGAGCTTTGAAGGGCGGCGCCACGGGCTGACCGTAGCGGGTCGAGGCGGCCGCGGGGCCCGGCCCGGAGCTTGACGAATATCCGTAGGCTCGGCTGGCCGGTCGCTGCTGGTCGAACCGCGTACCGCCCGCCTGGCTGGACGATTCCAGTTCATCCAGCTTCAGCTGCACCGTCGAGGGCCCCCCATCGACCACCGAAGTCGCCACGCTCGGTCGGGGGGGAACTGGCGCGGTGGAGCCACTGGTCACACCGTCGTCGGTCGGCTCATCAGGTACCAAGTCCTCAGCCACGGGCTGCTCAGCAGCGGGTTCTTCCGGCGCGAGCTGCCCAAACCTGGGTGGTCCAGGCGTGGGGTTCCCAGACAAGTCGTCGGGCACAGACAGGTCGTCGGGCGCGGCATGGAACCCGGTTCGCTCCGTAGCCGAAACTTCCCCGCCAGCAGGGAGCGCTATGTCGTCAGCAACCTGCGTGAGTTGGGAACTCGACTCCGCCGCCTCGGGATTGTCAGGTTTGGTCACGACTCAACCTTCATCGGCGCGCCGCCGGCATCCGGGTCACCAGCCTCTTCGGCATTGCGCGCGACGGCCACCAGGCTCCCCCCCTCGCCCAGATTCATCAGACGGACCCCCTTCGTCTGCCGACCGGCCTTGCGCACCTCCTTGGCGGTGGTTCGGATGACCCCGCCCGAGGAGGTGATGGCGTACAGCTCGTCGTCGATGTCCACGATGAGCGCCCCGACCAGCTTGCCACGCCGGGGGTCGAACTGAATCGTGAGCACCCCCTTGCCGCCGCGTCCCTGCACCGGATAGTCCTCCAGCGGGGTTCGTTTCGCGTACCCTCCCGCGGTCGCGACCAGCACGAACCGCCCGGCCCGGACCACCCCGATGGACAGCAGCTCGTCACCGTGGTTGAACCGCATCCCCAGGACCCCTGACGTGGCCCGGCCCATCGGGCGCAGCGCCTCGTCGGTGGCGTTGAACCGGATCGACTGGCCCTGCGCCGAGACCAGCAGCAGGTCGTCCTCAGCGGCGCAAAGAACGGCGCCGACCAGCTCGTCCTCGTCGCGCAGGTTGATGCCGATCAGCCCGCCCGCCCGGTTGGAGTCGAAGTCGGTGAGTTTGCTCTTCTTGACCAGACCGTCGCGGGTGGCCAGCACCAGGTACGGCGACGCCGTGTAGTCCTTGATCTGCATGACCTGGGCGATCTGCTCGTCGGGCTGGAACGCGAGCAGGTTCGCCACGTGCTGGCCGCGGGCGTTGCGGTTGGCCTCGGGCAGCTCGTAGGCCTTCGCCCGGTACA
>JBQTGW010000075.1:0-5877 GCA_052390495.1 Pseudonocardiales bacterium | reverse complement strand
CGCAGGCCCCTTTGGCGGATCTCGGCCAGTGCGCCGAGCGCGAGAATGTCCGAGGTGCACACGATCGCGGTCAGCTCCGGATCCCGATTGAGCAGTTCGGTCACCGCCGAAGCGCCGGAGGCCATCGAGTGGTCGAACCGCTCGACGACCGGCACGGTGTTCCAGTCCAGCAGCACCTCGCCGAACGCGTCGGCCAACCCGGCCAGCCGGGCCCTCTGCACGTGGAAGTGCGCGGTGCGCTGGCGTTCCGCGGTGACGAACCCGTTGTGGCGGTCGCGCCCCAGGCGCATACACACGACACCGATCCGGCGGTGCCCCAGGCCGATCAGGTGCTTGCCGAGGCTTCCCATCGCCGCCTGGTCGTCGATTCCGACGCGGTCGATGCCCGCGATGTGCGGCTGGTCGCAGATTACCGTCGGCAATGGGCGCTGCAGCACGGCGGCGAGGTTCGGGTCGTCGTCGGGTACCGAGTAGACGACGAAGCCGTCTACCCCTGCCCGGTGCACCGCGGCGGCGGTCTCCTGCTCGTCGGCCTCGGGGCTGACCGGGACCAGCAGCAGCCCCTGGCGGGCCGCCTCGCACGCCATCGCCAAGCCTTCGAGGAACTTGATCGCGGCGGGATCCCGGAAGGCGTAGGACAGCGTCTCGGTGAGGAGCAGGCCCACCGCCCCGGCCTGGCGGGTACGTAACGACCGGGCTACTGGGTCCGGACCCGGGTAACCCAGCCGCCGCGCCGTCTCCAGAACGCGTTCACGCAGCTCAGAGGATAACTGGTCGGGTCGGTTGTATGCGTTGGACACCGTCGTGCGGGATATCCCGAGCTCCGCGGCCAGCGACGCCAGGGTCGCGGTTCGGCGGCTCTTGAGGGACCGGACCATGACAAGGACCGTAACGGTTCAGAACCTCGGGGTGAAGCTTCACCACTCTGACCTGCGCACTGCACGCCTCGTTCGGGTTAGTCACGTGACCTTTCGTTACAACATCACTGATCGGTTGACCCTCTATAGTAGTTACGACAACGGTTTCCATTTCATGATCGGGCAGGCGGCGGCTGACGCGATCGACGAGGAGCGTGCACGATGAACATCCGGATTGCCGCGCTGGCCGTCCTGCTCGGGGTCCTCAGCTGTGGCTCGCCGGATCAGGCGGCCACGCCGGACGAGCGGTTGACCGTGGTGGCCTCGACCGACGTCTGGGCCAGCGTGGTCCGCGCCGTCGCCGGGGACACCGTCGAGATCAAGACGATCATCGACGACCCGGCGGGTGACCCGCACTCCTACCAGAGCACCCCCGCGGACGCAGCCATGGTGGCCGACGCCGACCTGGTCGTGTTCAACGGCGGTGGGTACGACGAGTTCGTCGAGCAGATCCTCGCACAGGCCGGGGACAAGCCCGCCATCGAGGCGGTCACCGTAGCTGGTGAGGAACCGCACGCCGACGAGGAACCGCACGCCGACGAGGCCACCGGGGTCGAGGAGCCCGACGCACACGGTCACGAAGGTGGTGCCAACGAGCACGTGTGGTACGACCTGCCGGTCGTGGCGGAGGTGGCCGAACACGTGGCGGAGGAGCTGGGCGAGCTGGCCCCCGAGCGGGCGTCACAGTTCACTGAAGGCGCCGAGACGTTCCGGTCCGGAATCGACGACCTGAGCGCCAAGGTGTCTGCGATCGCCGGTACCCACACCGGCGCGCAGGTCGCGATGACCGAGCCAGTGGCCTTCTATCTGATCGAGGCAGCAGGCCTCACCGACGCCACGCCCCCCGAGTTCGCCGAGGCCGTTGAGGAGGAGACCGATCCTCCAGCCGCTGCTGTCGCCGCGACCAGGGATCTGCTCACGCAGCGGCAGGTGCGCCTGCTGATCTACAACCCCCAGGTCGAGACCCCGGTCATCAGCCAGGCCCGATCCGCCGCTGAGGCCGCGGGCGTCCCGGTGGTGGAGATGACCGAGACCCTGCCCGAGGGCACCGATTACCTCGGCTGGATGTCCGCTCAGATCGACGCTCTGTCCGCGGCGCTGGGATGAGCACGATGAGCGTCACCACCAGCAACATCACCGCCGAATCCGAGCATGCAGGCACAGCTAGCCGGTCCCCGCGAGCCGAGACACCGGCGGTCCGGCTGCGTGACGCCCGGCTGGCCTACGGTCCTCGGGTGTTGTGGGATGCGCTGGACATCGACGTCGCACCCGGTGAGTTCCTCGCCGTACTAGGTCCCAACGGTTCGGGCAAGACCAGTCTGCTGCGGGTGCTGCTGGGGCTGGTGGCGTTGTCGGCCGGCTCGGTGGAAATTCACGGGCAGCCGGTGCGCCGTGGGCACCACGGCGTCGGCTATATCCCGCAGCAGCGGGCGCTGGACCCGATGTTGACGCTGCGTGGTCGCGATCTGGTCGGCCTTGGGCTGGACGGCCACCGCTGGGGTTTCGCGGTGCGGCGGGGCGAGCGCCACGCGCGGGTGCACGAAGCGCTGGCCGCCGTTGGCGCACTGCAGTACGCCGACGCGCCCGTCGGGCTGCTCTCCGGTGGGGAGCAGCAGCGGCTGCGGGTCGCGCAGGCCCTGGTGGGGGACCCGGGGCTGCTGCTGTGCGACGAACCCTTGCTGTCGTTGGACCTGGCTCACCAGCGGGTGGTCACCGAGTTGATCGACACCCGGCGTCGCGTGGCGGGTACCGCCGTGCTGTTCGTGACCCACGAGATCAACCCGGTGCTGCCCGCCGTGGACCGGGTCCTCTACCTGGTCGACGGCAGATTCCGGATCGGCCCGCCGGATGAGGTGATGACCTCCGCGACGCTCTCGGAGCTCTACGGCACCGACGTCGAGGTGATCACGGTGCGCGGACGGCTGCTGGTGATCGGCACGTCTGGTGATCGTGACTCGCACCACGTGCAGGAGCACCTGTGAGTCTGGGGGAGATCCTCGACAAGCTGCTGCGCTTCGAGGGCACCGGGGGACTGCTGGCGCTGGACTTCGTGCGGGATTCCTTGATCGCCGGTGCGCTGTTGGCTTTGGTGGCTGGGGCGCTGGGCCCGCTCGTGGTTGCCCGGCAGGTCTCCTTCGCGGTGCACGGCACCAGCGAGCTGACCTTCACCGGCGCCGCGGCGGCGTTGCTGGTGAGCAGTTCGCTGGTCAGCGTTGGCGCGCTGGTCGGGGCGCTGACCGCCGGGCTGGTCTTCGGCCTGCTCGGGCTGCGCGAGCGGGAGCGCGACTCGGTGATCGGCGCGGTGCTCGCGTTCGGGCTGGGCCTGGGCGGGGTATTTTTGTGGCTCTACCCAGGGCGGGCCTCCACTCACCTCTCCCTGCTGTTCGGCCAGATCGTGGCGGTCGACCGGGGCGACACGTTGCTGCTGGCTGGCTGCTCGCTGGCCGTGCTGGTGGTGCTGGCCATGGTGTGGCGGCCGCTGCTGTTCGCCAGCATGGACGCCGAGGTGGCGCGCGCCCGCGGAGTGCCGGTGCGCGCGCTCTCGGTGCTCTTCGCGCTGCTGGTCGGGGTGGCCACCGGGCTCGCGGTGCCGATGGTCGGCGCGCTGCTGGTGCTCTCATTGCTCATCACTCCAGCCGCCGCGGCCGCCCGGGTGACCGCCAATCCCGTCACCGCGCTGCTGCTCGCGACATTGTTCGCTGAGGTCGCGGTGCTGGGTGGGATCGTGCTTTCGCTGGCCCCCGGCGCTCCGATCAGCGGCTACGTCACCGCGATCGCCTTCGTGATCTACCTGATCTGCCGGGGGGTGGGCGCCATGCGCCTACGCCGGGTCGGCCGCACCCGTGATGGCCACACTGGCGATGGACCTCGGCCCAGCGAAACGCTTCCCAGTGTAGGCGTGGGCCGTTAGCTCACCGTGCGACGATGGCCTTCGTGATCCATGAGGACCGCTGTCGCGCGGGGTCGTTCGGTGAACCCTTCGATCTGGTGTTCTCCGCCCAAGCGTGGCATTGGGTCGACCCCGTGATCGGCGCCGCCAAGGCGGCGCGGGTACTGAGGCCCGGCGGTCGCTTCGCGGTGTTGTGGAATATTTATGTCCACGACCCCGAGGTCCAGGCCGCGTTCACCGAGGTCTATCAGCGCCATGCCCCGGCACTCGTCACCAGCTCAGTCACGGTTGGGAGCTCCTTGAGCCCGCGCGATAACGTGCACACCGCCCCGCTCACCGCGTCGGACCTCTTCGAGGCGGTTGAACTGCGCAGTTATCCCTGGCAGCGGATTTACCGGCGAGACGAGTGGCTCGATCAGCTACCCACGCACAGCAACCACCGCACGCTGCCGCCGGAGATCCTCGGGGCCGTCCTCGCCGGGATCGGCGCGGCGGTCGACCGGCTCGGTGGCCAGATCACCGTCGACCACTCCGCTGGCCTGCTCACCACTCGCCGGACCTCGCTGCCAAAACTTGCCGAACACAGCCAGCTCGGAAGGTTGACCACCATGCGCTCGCTGGTCTACTTGGTGGCCTGCACGCTCGACGGGTACATCGCGAGTCTCGACGGTGCAACCGACTTCTTTCCTTTCGAGGGTCCGCAGGTCGTGGATCTGCTGGCGGAGTTCCCCGAGATGTTCCCCGGGCACGTTCGCGAGCCGATAGGCATCACCGCCGAGAACCAGCGGTTCGACACGGTGTTGATGGGTCGCGCCACCTACGAAGTCGGGCAGGACATCGGTATTACCAGCCCGTACCCGGAATTCCGCTGTTCGGTCGTACTGCTGATCTCCTCAACCCGTACGGGGTGCTCAGGAGTCGACAGGTAGAGCTCGACTCCTTCCTGCAGCGCTGCGGAGAGCTCGGCGAGGTTGGCTCCGGTAGCGAAGACACCGGGCAACTCGGCAACCTCGGCCCAGAGGCCGTCGCTGTCGTCGTGAACGGTCGCGGTGTAGGTGACTGTGCGCTCGGTCATCATCGTCTCTCGTCACCAACGATGCCGGACAGGTCCGACAATTCTGGATCGCGGCAGCTTCATGATCAGCGGGCCGCACCAATGCACCGCAGGCGGGTGCCCCGGCCGGGCTCGCGGGGTGCGCGGAGGGTGGCGACCGTCGTGCCCATCTCGGTGCGGATCCGCGCCACCTCGGCTGCCGACCGCTGTTCACCAGCGGCAAGCAGGTCAAGCTGGTGCAACCGGTCGAGCACCTCCATGGCCAGCACCTCGCTGAATCTCCTGGCCAACTCCCCGCTACCCCGGCGCCGCGAGATTGCCGCCACCTTCCTCCTCTCCCCGGTCACTCCCGCCCCCGCTGGGCCTCCAACGCCGCCGCCGAGCACCCTTAGCGCGCCGACGTCGACAGCAGAGCGATTCTGCCCGTCCCCAACAGCTCTGGTGTCGAGTTCGGCGACAGTAGTGCACGCCTGCATTGCTGCTCCCGATGGTGGTGGGGTCACACGACCCGCCTGGCGAATTCGGCGGCGAGTCGCGCGGGGCCCTGTCGAGTGCCCACGGTCCGTTGTGAACGTGGCTAACCTTGGCCGCGCTCTTCGCTGCCGGGTAGGGCCGCGAAACCGCCGGATTCACCCAGCGGTTTCGCTTCGTTACTGTGCGGCGCATGAATGGGGAGTATCGGCGCAATCTGCGGCTTTGCCGTGCGCGGACCGCGCGCAATCAGACCCAGCAACAGGTGGCTGACGCCATCGGTGAGTTGCTCGGGTATCCGGTGGATGTGGAGTACATCGGCCGGTTGGAGCGGGGTGTGATCACCTGGCCGAACGCCCGGTACCGTGCGGCGTTTCGGGCGCACTTCGGGGTAACCTCGGACGCGGAGCTGGGCTTCTACTCCCGCCGTTCGCTACCCGCTCCTCCCTGGGAGGACGATGTGAGACGCCGTGTGGTGCTGACCACGCTCCCGGCGGCCGGGCTGGCCACGTCCGGTCCGCTGGCCGAGCTGGTGGACGCCGCCC
>JBQTGW010000074.1:0-6641 GCA_052390495.1 Pseudonocardiales bacterium | reverse complement strand
GGTGGGGGTTGGGGCTCACCCCAACCCCCCCACCCCCCCCCGCCCCCGCCCCCCCCTGGCCCCGCCACCCATACCCACCCCCCCCCCCCCCCACACACGGGGCGCCCTCCAGGGCGTCCCTGATGGGGACTAGTTTGGCGGCGGCTTCGGCTACTTCGGAGTCGGGGTCGGAGCCTGCGATGATGCCGCAGCCTGCGAACAGCCGCGCGGCCCGGCCTTCGACCTGGGCGCAGCGCAGCGCGATGCCCAACTCGCCGTTCCCGGCGGCGTCGACCCAGCCGACCGGGCCTGCGTAGCGGCCACGGTCCATCGCTTCCAGCTCGCCGATCGCGGCGACCGCAGCCGGGGTCGGCGTACCCCCGACGGCGGCGGTGGGATGTACCGCTTCGGCCAGCGCGAGCAGCGCTGTCCCTGGTGCGCGCAACAGCCCGCGGACCTCGGTAGCCAGGTGCAGGACGTTGCGTAGCGCCATGACGGTGGGTGCGTCGGGGACCGCCAGGACGGTGCAGAACGGCCGCAGTGCGTCGGCCAACGAGTCCACTGTGTAACGGTGCTCGTCGCGGTTTTTCACCGAGGCGAGCAGCTCAGCGGCGAGCGTCCCGGCGTCGACACCCTCATGCGGCCACGTGGTCCCGGCCAGCACCTGCGAGAGCACCTGAGGTCCGTGGCGGCGCAACAGCAGCTCCGGGGTCGCGCCCACCAGTCCGTCGACCGCGAACGTCCAGCAGGACGGGTAGCGGCTGGCCAGCCCGTGTAGCAGGAACCGGGGGTCCAGCGGGTCATCCGCGACGGCGAGCAGATCGTGGGCAAGCACCACCTTGGCGGGCGCCACCCCATCGCGCATCCGCGCCACCGCGCGCGCCACCGCCTCCCGCCAGGCCGCCACCGGTAGCTCACCATCGGAGTAACGCAGGCCGCGCGGGCGGTGCACCGGCACCACCGGCTCGGCGGCAGTGCCGGTCTCGATCTCGGTCACCCAGGTCAGGCCATCTCGCCTGCCCACCACGACCCGGGGTACCACCAGCACCGAACGGCCGGGGGAGTCGTCGAAGGCGAGGCTGGTGAACGCGACTGGACCGCTGCCGGGCAGGCCCACCCCGTCCTCAATGTCCAGCTGTGCGGAGAACGACCGCCACCATGCCTCGGTGCGAGCGAACCGGTCCGGCCCCGCGGTGCACACCCGCGCGACCTCACCCCAGGCCACCAGCCCTTCGCCGTCGCGCACCCAGCACAGCACCTCGCGGGGGGAAGGGAGCAGGTCGATCAGGTCGCCGTCACCACGGACCGGATAGGAACGCACGACCAGCCGGTCGGCCAGTGGGGCGGTGGTCACGCCGCCAGGGTAATCGGGGTGCCGCGCTGCTGTGCACCGAGCGTCGCCAAGGTATGCCCAGCGAGATAAGACAGTTACGCTCGGCGGCTAGGCTCACTCGGATGACCCCGCACGCGCTCGTCCGTAGTAGCGGAGCGCGGATCGGGGTCCGACAGCTGTGGTTGCTCGCAGCGCCCGGGGTACTCACCGTGCTGGTGGTGCTCGCCTTGGCCGGGGCGGCCTACGACGATGTCGCGATCGACGCGCGCACCGGACATGCCACCGCGGAAGTACTGTCGGTCACGTCGAGGCGGACGGTGGTGCAGTTCGCCGTGCCCGACGGGCAGGTGTACCGCCCGACCGAGGGGTTGGCCTATCCGTCTGGGCTGCTGGTGCGGCAGCTGGTTCGGGTGGAGTACGACACCGCCGACCCCGATCTGGTGCGGGTCGCCGGACGGAGTTGGGTGACGGGGCTGTTCCCCGCGGCCAGCACGCTGCTGGCGCTCTGGGCGCTAGCGCTCTCGGTCGGCTGGTGGTTACGCTCGCGGCGCTCGTGAATGGCATCAGCGGCGGAAGCCACCTACGGCGTACTCGACGAGGCGCACCATCCGGGTCGAGCCCGATCGGCATCATGTGAGGTTGCCGAGGCTGGGTCGGATCAAGACTCACGAGTCGACCCGGAAGCTGGCCCGCCGGATCGAGGGAGGCAGTGCCCGGATCCTGTCCGCGATCGTCCGACAAGAGGGCGGACGGTGGTTCGTGTCGTTACAAGCTCACCACCGGGCTGGCCGCTACGGTCGGCACCGTGGTCGTCGAGGACTTGAACGTGGCCGGGATGCTACGCAACCGAAAGCTGGCCCGCGGTATCGCCGACGCCGGAGTGGCCGGAGACCTGGAGCCCCACGGCTCGAACGGACGTGGAGCCAACCGCAAGACCCCGCCCGGCGGGGCAGGTGGCCGTGAAGCGTCCACCCCGCACCGGCTAATCGCCGGGCAAGACGGGGACCGTCCGCTGGTAACGGCGGGCTGCACGTGACGTGTTCACCGAGGTTCACTCACTTCGCAACGGAGTTTGCCAGGAGTTCGGCGACGCGACACGGCGGCTTCGCCTGCTCGGAGCACCCACCCGACACCGTCAGCGGTATGCGTGTCGCGATCGTGTCCGAGACTTTCCTGCCCGTCATCAACGGAGTGTCCAACTCGGTGGCGCGGGTGGTTGAGCACCTGGTGCGGTGCGGGCATCAGCCGCTGGTGATCGCCCCGGGGGCGGGTCCGGACACCTACCAGGGCGCGCCGGTCGTGCGATTGCCTGCCGTGAATCTGCCTGTGGTCGACTCGCTGCCGATCGGTGTGCCCACCCGCAAGGTGTTCACCGCGCTCCGGGACTTCCGACCTGACGTGGTCCACCTGGCCTCCCCGGTCATCATCGGGGCCGTTGGCGTGTGGTCCGCGCGTCGGCTCGGACTGCCCATGGTGGCTGTCTTTCAGACCGACGTCGCCGGATTCGCCGATTCCTACGGCCTGGGTTTCGCGGCGCGCACCGCCTGGCGCTGGACTCGGGTCCTGCACAGCCCCGCCGACCGCACGTTGGCCCCTTCCAGCGCCGCGGCGGCTGCGCTGGTCGAGCACGGGGTGCCCAGGGTGCATCGCTGGGCGCGGGGCGTGGACACCGCGCGATTCCGGCCTTCCCGGCGCAACGAGGAGCTGCGCGCGCAGCTGGCCCCGCACGGCGAGCTGCTGGTGGGCTTCGTCGGCAGGCTTGCGCCGGAGAAGAAGGTGCTACGGCTCGCGGCCTTGCAGGACATGCCCGGGATTCGGCTGGTCGTGGTGGGTGACGGCCCGGACCGCCGACAGCTGGCCAAGCAGCTGCCCACCGCCGCGTTCCTGGGGTTCATCACCGGCGACGAGCTGGCCGAGGCGTACGCCAGCCTGGACGTCTTCGTGCATACCGGACCCTTCGAGACGTTCTGCCAGGCGGTGCAGGAGGCGCTCGCATCGGGCCTGCCGGTGATCGCCCCAGACGCCGGTGGCCCACGGGATCTGGTAGCGCATGGCCGCACCGGCTTCCTGCTGCCCGAGACTGGGAAGTCCGACAGCGATGTGGTCTTCGGCGAAGCGCTGCGGGCGGCGATCCGTACCCTGGACGCCGATCCGGAGCTCCGGATCCGCTACGGTGCCGCTGCCCGCCGCTCGGTGTTGCGTCGCACCTGGCCCGCGGTGTGTGACGAGCTGCTCGGGCACTACGCAGAAGTCACCGGACTTCCCGTGGACGTGCGGCGAGTGGCGTGAGCCGCATCGTCCAGCTGGCGAATTTCTACGGTCCGCGCTCCGGCGGGCTACGCACCGCGCTGCACCACTTGGGCGCCGGGTACGTCGCCCATGGTCACGAGGTGGTGCTCGTGGTGCCCGGACAGCAGCGGACTGACGAGCTGATGGTCAACGGAGTCCGGCGGATCACGCTGCCCGCCCCGAAGATCCCGTGGACCGGCGGATACCGCGCGGTGGACCCCTGGCGGGTGCAGAACCTGCTGGAGCGGCTGGAGCCGGATCGGATCGAGGTTTCCGACCGGCTCACCCTGCGTGGGCTGGGCCGGTGGGCCGCCCAACACGGTGTGCGCAGCGTGGTGATCTCGCACGAACGGCTGGACCGGCTGCTGCAGGAGGTGCTCCTGCCGGAGCCGGCGGCGCGGCGGGTGGCGGATTGGGCCAATGCCCGGATGGCAGCGTCTTACGACACCGTGGTGTGCACCACCGGTTTCGCCCGCGAGGAGTTCGACCGGATTGGCTCGACGAACGTCCTCCAGGTTCCGCTGGGCGTGGATCTGGCCACCTTCGATCCCTCCAACCGGGATGTTGCGTTGCGCGCCGAGCTGGCCAGGGGGGCCGAAGCACTGCTGGTGCACTGCGGGCGGCTTTCGCCGGAGAAGCACGTCGAACGCTCGGTCGACACCATCGCGGAGCTGCACGAGTCCGGGGAGCGAGTGCGGTTGATCATTGCCGGGGACGGCCCGCGCCGGGAGGCGTTGCAGCGCCGGGCCATCGGGCTGCCGATCACCTTCCTCGGCTTCGTGCCCGGCCGCAGCGAGGTCGCCAAGCTGCTCGCCACCTCGGACGTGTCGCTGGCCCCCGGGCCGCACGAGACGTTCGGGCTGGCTGCTCTGGAGGCGCTGGCCTGCGGCACCCCGGTCGTCGTGTCACGCTCCTCGGCTTTGCGCGAGATCATCCGCCCCACCTGCGGTGCCGCCGTCGCCGACCACGCCCCCGCCTTCGCAGGCGCAGTCACCCGACTGCTCGACGCACCCGAGCCCGCCCGCCGCGCCGCTGCCAGGGCCCGCGCCGAGGAGTTCACCTGGCCCACCGCCGTCACCGGCATGCTCGCGGCCCTACGGGCCAGCTGAGCGCCGTCAGAGGCACCGGGGGGAGGCTGACTTCGCCCGGGACCCCTCCCCAGCGGTCTGTGTTCTGCTATCGGCCATGAGACGAGCACCAGGGGTCGGGAGTGGGTAAGGACCAGCGGCGCGTCTACCCGTGCCCGCAATGCGGCGGCACCCAGGTGATCACAAAGTTGAAGCGGGCGGATCTGGACGATGACCCCGAGGTGCAGGAGATTCAGACGACGGAGGACTGCCCGACCTGTGACGGGGCGGGGCAGGTTCTTGGGCCTTCGACGTAGCTGCTGCCTAGACTGCTCGGATGCCACGTACCGCGATCCTTTACGCCAGGTCACAACGCCGCGACGAGCTCGACCGGCAGATTCGGGAGCTGGAGGACTGGTGTGATCGGGCCGGCGTGGTGGCGGTGGATACGGTTGCGGAGGTTGCGCTGGGCATCCGCACCTCGAAGCGGTGTCGTGCGATTCTTGCCGACGTGGCGGCCGGCCGGGCAGACCTCATGCTGATTCGAGACATCTCCCGCCTGTCCGGGAACGCCGATCAACTCCACGAGATCGTCAACGAGCACCGGCATCGGATCGCGATCAGCCGAGACGACGCGGATCCGTCCCGGTAACCGTGGTAGCGGTAGCGTCACGCGTCGTGGCTGACGTTTCGAGGTGGGTACCGAAGATGGCTGACGACTTCTCCGATTTGTTCGAGTGGCATGACGACGCCGAGGCGCGGCTGACGCAGGCGCGTGATGATCAGCCGTTGGCGTGTGCCCTGGTGATGGCGGCGTTGTCCTGGGATCGGCTGGACCGGCGGGGGTGGCGCGGGCCCGCGGCGCTGAGTGCGCAGGCGCGCCGGATGATGGCCGCCTCGGGGGTTTCCACTGAGTCGGTGGACGACGCGGCCCTGGTGGGCGCGGCCCTGGAGTGGGCGACGCAGGACCCGGCGCTGTTGGAGTGCGACGGCCAGGGCCACTACCGGCCGGTCCACGGGACGGTGGGCGCGGTCGGTTCGCGGCTCTGGCAGGAGCAACACCACGCCGCGGTGGCCTCCGGTGTGCTCACCCCACTGGAGTTGGTGGTGAAGGGTGATACCGACCGCGGTACGAACGCGGCCGATCTTGATGCTGCCGAGGCGTCGTATCAGCTCGCTGTGCACGGCGACGACCCGGACGCGGCGGCGATGGCGTCGCTGCGGCTGGCTGAGCTTGCCGAGTGGCGGGACCAGCCGGAGCAGGCGGCACCCCGGTACACCGACGTCGCGGCCCTGCGCCATCCCGTTGCTTCGCCGCCCGCGGTGCTGTGGCTGGCCCATCAAGCCTCCCGGGACGGTGACCGGCCTGCGGCGCGGGTGCTGGCGCGCGAGGTCGTCAGTACCGGCTACGGGCATTTGGTTCCTGAGGCATGGGGCCTGCTGGCCAGCTTCGCCTGGCTCGACGACGACAGAGAAGGGGCAGTGGCCGCCATCCGGCGTGCGGTGGACACGGCCGGAGAGTGGCACTGGTCCTACACCAGGAGCCTGGGCGAGATGCTCGCCGTAGGCGGCGACCTGGCGGGTGCGGCCGACGCGTACCGCACATTGCTGGACCAGCCCTTGGTCCCAGGCACCGACGCCGGGCGGTACGTGCAGCTCATGGCGGAGGCCGGCCGGGTTGACGAGGCAGTGGCTGTCCTTGAGCAGTACACCGCCGAGGAAGGGCCCTTCGTTGCGGACCTGCTGCTAGCCCTGGCATCTGCCCACGCGGCTCGCGATGACCTCGACGCCATTCGGCAGACACTGGCCCGCGTTCGCGCCCACTGGAGCGCGGGGATGGCGCAGGTGTCGGTGCGGACCGACGTGATGGAGGCGTCGTTGGCCGCCGGGGAGGGCGACGACGAACGCGCGGCGCAGCTGTTCCGGTCGTTGACCGACACCGACGACGCCAAGCGTCGCGACCTGGCCCGCCC
>JBQTGW010000073.1:0-8856 GCA_052390495.1 Pseudonocardiales bacterium | reverse complement strand
CCGGTCGAACGTGCCATGGCCCACATCAAGTCGTGGCGGATACTTCATACGGACTACCGACGGCCACTGAAAACTTACTTGACGTCATTCCGGGCGGCGCTCGGGCTGTTCTTTTTCAAAGCGGCCTTCCAATCTCCTGATTGGAGTTTCCAATAAGACTCTTGGCATGACACGCCCTGTGGAGGTCCCGGATGCGCTCTAGCCGCGCATCGGTCCAGTACTTGAGCTGGACAGGGTCCGCATCGCCCGCCGGCACGAAGTGGCGCCGCAAGTGAGCCCAGCAGAAAAGGCTGACCAGCCCGCCAGCCTTCTTCCCCGCCGCGCGGTACACAGCGCAGAACCCGCTGGAGATCACCAGCCGCCGCGGCCCGCCGTCCCCCTCGTCGGTGAGCTGGCCCGTCTGCTCGCCGAGGCCGGCATGACGGGCGGATACCGCCCCGCAGCGGCCCGGGTCCATGACGAAGCACACGGTGCCCGGGCCGGGGAACACCCACAGCCACCACTGTGCCGGGCCCTCCCCCTCACGCGGCGCGAAGACCCGCCACGTCGTCTCGTCCGCGTGCAGGTGCCACGAGCCCCGCGACCGCGCCGTGATGGCGCTCGCGACCGGGGCCAGCAGCGCCCCGGCCTGCGCGCACGTCCCCGCCAAGGCAGCGGGCAAGACCTCCGCGCCGTGCCGGGCCAGTCCCTTCACCAGCCAGTCCATCCCCCGCCCGGCCGCGTAGCGCCCCGTGAAGAGCACCGCGATGAACGCGTGGGAGAACAGGCCCTCACCGATCCCCTCCGGCAGGCCGGGCACCATCACCGTGGCCGGTACCCGGCACTGGCAGCCCCCGCGGTACCAGCAGCGGCAGCGCGCCGCCACCCACACGATCACCACCCAGCCCAGCTACCCGGACACATGATCCCCCCGCAGCGTGAACGGCTCTGCGCACTCCGGGCACCAGTACCCACCACCACCGAAATCCCAGATCACCTCAACACGGGGCAGATACGAGTAACCCCGCCACCCCGCCCCCACCCCCGGACCGCGCTTCTTCCCGCTCCCACCAGCACCACCCTGCCGTTCCCCACCCCACCCGGCATCACCAGCACCGGAATCCCGCTCCGGGCCAGACCGCTCCGGGCCAGACCGCTCCGAGGACCACCCAAACAGCATCGGCTGGAAAACCGCAAGCCCAGCCCAGAGATTCTCCAGCTCACCCACCTGCCTCACGTTCTCCGCCCGCAGCCCGGCGTTCTCCTCACCCAGCCGCGCGTTCTCCTCACCCAGCTCACCCACCAGCCGCGCCATCTCCTGATTCGCTTCCAGCGCAGCAGCCAGCATGCCCCGAAAAGACACCTCAGCATCCTCCGAATCCGGGACAACACCAGCCGCAACCCCCACGCAGCACAGCACACACCCCCAACAGCCACACATCACACACCCTGAACAGCATGTCTCAACCCCACCCCGCCCGCAGAAGCCACCAACACCCCATCACACTATCTCCGAATACTTACGCCTGATCAGCGACGGCCGAGCAAGTCGAAGTCCGCGAGGATTCCCAGTCCAGCAGCGCCAGTCCTGACGCGGTGGTGTTCGACTCAGCCATACGCGGGCTCCACCGCTACCGACTCACGGATGTACCCCGATGCGGCGGACGCTATCTGCCGTTGATCAGCTTTCACGGTCCGGCGACCGCGAAGGTCGTCCCTGGTCTTGAATGTTGACGAATAGCGTCTTATGATCCGGTGAGAACGCAGGACAGCCAGCAGAGCAGACGGCAAGCGACAAGATCAAGCGGTCCCGTCCAGTTCCGACACACGAAAGAGAGCCACCTTGAGCGACCTCTATTTTCCCGACGAGAAGCCGCCGCCCGATATTGACACCACCGTGGCGCACTCCCCGCGAATCTGGAACTACTGGCAGGGCGGCAAGGACAACTACCCGATCGACCGCGAGATCGGCGACCAGTTTGGTGCGATCTTCCCCGGCATATTCGACATCGCCCGCGCCTCACGGGACTTTCTCATCCGTAGCGTCCAGTACCTGGCCGGGGAAGCGGGAATCCGCCAGTTTCTCGACATCGGCACCGGCCTGCCCTCGTTGGACAACACCCACGAAGTCGCCCAACGGGTGGCCCCGGAGTCCCGCATCGTCTACGTCGACAATGACCCGCTGGTCCTGGCACACGCCCGCGCCCTGCTCACCAGCACCCCCGAGGGCGCAACCCACTATGTCGACGCCGACATACGCGAACCCGATAAGATCCTGGAAGCCGCCGCGAAGACACTCGACTTCACCCAGCCCAGCACGCTCATACTGAGCAATATTCTGGGCCACGTCACCGACGACGATGAAGCCTACACAATTGTGAACCGGCTGCTGGACGCCCTGCCGTCCGGCAGTTATCTGTTGCTCAGCGACGGTACCAACGTCATTGATGGCGAAGCATTCGACGAGGCTATACGACTCTGGAACGAAGTCGGCTCAGTCCAGTACCGCCTGCGCAGCCCCGCCCAGATGGCTCGCTTCTTGGACAGACTGGAACTCGTGGAGCCCGGCCTGGTCTCCTGCCCCCGGTGGCGGCCAGAACCCAATCTCTTCGGACCCCCTGCCGAAGTGGACGAATTCGGCGCGGTAGGCCGCAAGCCCTAAGGCGAAGAGTTCATCGAAGACCGGGACGTCGAATACGACGACGGTGCGGAGGTCGGTATGGCGCTAGTGTCCTCAGATACCAGCCCGTCCCCACCCGTCGCACTGCGACCGGGTGCGGACGGGCATCCGGACGGCTATCGCGTGACGCAACCGACCGAGGCTCCGGTTTCTAAGTTGAGTCAGGGTGCTCGCCGCCGAGGCCGGTCACGCCCGCGCTTACCTGGGCGCCATCCCCGCCCAGCGCTACGGGGAGATCTCAGCTGCCGAGTCCCGCGCTCGGGCGGCCGGTCTGGGACTCTGGGGGCCCGCTTGCGCGTCCCAGAGCCCACCACCGGCAACCACGCAACCACCACCGGCGGCGTCCCCGTGCCAGCCTGGGCCGACATCGGTCAGGTCCATCTCGGACGGTACGGCCTGCTCGAAGCGCA
The DNA here is from genome assembly GCA_052390495.1 of Pseudonocardiales bacterium. Taxonomy (GTDB): domain Bacteria; phylum Actinomycetota; class Actinomycetes; order Mycobacteriales; family Pseudonocardiaceae. The sequence goes on along the minus strand of JBQTGW010000073.1, from coordinate 5,787 downwards.
GGTCGTCGTACCGGCGCGCGGGCTCGACCAGTGCTCCGATCATCGTCTGCCCCCTCATCCGGTCCGCCGTCTCACATTGAGCTCTTTAGCGCACTTAGGGACAGTGTGGTGATACCGCGCGCTATCATGGGGTGTGGAGGTGCCTGATGCCCGACATCCTCATCCGTGACGTGCCTGCCGACGTGGTCGCCGCCATCGATACGAGCGCGCAGCGCCAGGGGTTATCCCGCAGCGAATACCTGCGCCGTACGTTGCTCCACGACGCCAGGCGTACCGCTGGGAACGTGACGGTGGGGGACCTGGACTGGTTCTCCAAGACCTTCGTGGACCTTGATGATCCTGAGATCATGGCGCGCGCGTGGCAGTAACCGGGTGGCTCGCGGACAAATCGGCACTGACTCGGCTCCGGCAGAGTCCCGACGTGACCGATTGGCTGAACAGGATCGACCGCGGCCTCGTTCGCATCGCGACACCGACCCGACTTGAGGTTGGGTTCTCCGCGCGGTCCGGGGGCGATATTCGCCTGGTCCAACGACGGCCACCGCTGGCGGCGATGCCCGTCGAGTACCTCACCCCGGCGGCGGAGGATCGGGCTGTCGAGGTGCAGGCATTACTCGCCGACCAGGGCCGACACCGGGCCCCGTCGGTACCCGACCTGCTGATCGCCGCGACCGCCGAGCTGGCGGGTCTGAGCGTCCTGCACGTCGACAAGGACTACGAGCTCATCGCCGAGGTCACCGGGCAGCCCCTGGAGCGGCTACGCCTGCCCTGAAACCGGCCGTGGTCGGCGATACCCCAGAACTCTCGCCCGGCCCTGCTCGATACGCCACCGCCCCGGCGAGATTTCTCAGCGATCTGAACGCGTATCAGCGTGGGTTCGCCGTTCTCTCGTTCTTGACAACGCGGCAACCCACGAGGTGACCCGCGCCTGCCTGCCCGGGGCGCCGGGGGTCGCGTCCGACGCCTCGATCATCTCCAGCGCCGACGGCGTGCCGCAGGCGCAGCAGTGGACGGCCTTCCGTACCTCGGTGGAGAACTCGCACGACGCCGCGCATGGGTTCTTCGGGGTGGGCAGCACGATCAGGGACGTTCACACCGCCTTCGAGGACCCGTTCGTCTTCCTGCTGCACAGCAATGTCGACCGGCTCTTCGCCATGTGGCAGACCCAACCCGGCCAGGACTGGCGGCTCGACCCGGACCAGGTCTACGGAGATCAGTCGGAAACCACCGGACCGGAGAGCATTCTCGCCACCCTGCAGCCCTGAGACGGCACCGTGGAGTTCGGTGCCCCCATCGAACCGTGGGTGGGCGCCTCCCCTCTGATCGAAGCGAAGAACTGCCGACACCCCTCGGTGGTCCGACCGCCGTGTTACGACACGCTGCCGCTCACCGTCGAGCAAGTCTCCCCGGCTCCCGGGGATCCGGTGCGGTTCCTGGATGTGGTCGAGCACCTCCCCACGGCAAGGGAGCTGCGACTACGCGTGCGGGGCTGCTCCACAGTGACGGCCAACGCCACGATGACGGCACCGTTCACCGTGCTGGCGTCGTCGGTCACCTCCCCCGAGCCGGACGGGTTCGAGATGCGGGACCTGCTCGTGTGGGTGCTGTTCACACCGGGCGCGGCGGGACCAGCGGCCAACGGGACGCTCACCGTAACGGTGCCGGTGGGTACCTCCTGCTCACCGGCAACCCAGGCGTGGACGACCAGCTGCTGCTGCAGAAGTACTTCGCGCAGGTGCTGATCTCCACTGAGAACCCCGCCGAGCGCAGGTCGGCTGCCAGGTAGTCCCGAGCTCGATCGTCGGCCGCGCTGCCCAGCGGCCGGGGTTCGGTGGCGAACTCACCCAGCGGACCCAGCGCACGCTCCGCGCTGAACTCCTGCGGCGGAGCCGACGCGGGCACCGAACCCGGCGCCCGCTCGGACCACAGCGTCAACACGACGAGCACGACAACGACCAGCAGTGCGCCCAGCGCCACCGCCGTCCGGCGTGCGGGATCGACCAGCTTTCCGATCATCGCCTAACCCCGTCATCCTGGTCCGCCGACTCAGATTAGATCTCCCGGCTGATCACCGAGTGCGTGGGTGACCGGCTCCGTGACGAGGCGGCAGCCGCTTAAGCGGCGCCCAAGAATCTCCCAAGAACACCGCCGAATGCTGTGATCACAGCGTAAAACTCCCCCAATCGCCGAAACAGGAGGATCTTCCGATGAGCAACTTCCCGACCCTGCGACACGAAAATTTCAACGCCGCCGTACGCGTGATGCAGTATTTGCTGAACGACCGAGGCATCACGGTGAAGGTCGACGCCAACTTCGGCCCCAAGACGGAAACCGCCGTCAGGAGCTTCCAGAAGAAGCAGGGTCTGAAGCAGGACGGCATCGTCGGCGAGCAGACCTGGTCGGCTCTGATCCGCACTCTCAAGCAGGGCAGCAGCGGCCAGGCCGTCACGGCGGCGCAGGTCATCCTGAGTCGATCTGTGGTGCCATCCGTGGACGCCGACGGCGTCTTCGGGCCCAAGACGAGCACCGCCGTCAAGACCTTCCAAACGGACACGGGCCTACCGAGCGATGGCATCATCGGCCCGAAGACCTGGCGGGCGCTGGCAGACAAAGCCGCGAACGACTCCGAGGACTAGCACAGTGGGTGAGGGGTGATACGAGTGGCCAGCACTCGTATCACCCCTCACCCGTGATCCGCTCACCGCTACACCACCACAAGAGAGAAGGACGACATGACCGCCGTTCAGGGTAAGCCTTCCGTGCTCAATTATGGGGGATCAACGTGGCATCCACCACGTATCTACGCTTTTATCCAGGGAGAAAACGGCCACTTCTTCGTGAGATACTCGGATGGTGTCACCTGGCGGTGGGCCGACCAAGGGGTGCCCCCGGGCACCACGATGTCCGGTGCGCCCTCGGCTATCACCTACGCTAAAGGCGTTAAAGGCGCCTGGCTTAAAAAGCAACTCATCTACGCCTTCATCCGAGGAGCCAACGGCCATCTGTTTGTAAACTACTGGGACGGTAACGTCTGGAAGTGGGCCGACCAAGGCGTACCGCCGGGCACCACGATGTCCGGTGCGCCCGCAGCCATCACCTATCGTTCCTTTGGTGTGGACCCGCAACAGATCTACGTCTTCGTCCGAGGGGCCAACGGCCATCTCTTCGTACATCACTGGGACGGTGTGACGTGGAAGTGGATCGACCAAGGGGTGCCCCCGGGCACCACGATGTCCGGTACACCCGCAGCTATCGCCTATAGCGACTTCGCTGAATCGCACCACATCTACACGTTCATGCGAGGAGCCAACGGCCGTCACTTCATACATCAACGGGACGGTGGCACATGGAAGTGGGTCAACCAAGGCTTGCCACCAGAGAACACAATGAACGAAATTTCGTCTGCTACGTTACGCGGCGTCACCACCTGCGGCGTCACGAGCTACCTCGACGGCGCTAAACAGCGACGGATCCCCATTTTTGTCTCTGGGTCGCCCAACATCCTCGTCAATGATGTGGATAACGGTCAATGGGGGTGGCTGGACAAGCTCGACGAGGTTGACTTCATGCCCTGCTTCGGCGATGTGGTCACTTATCTCGAGGGGAAGGACGAGGAAGGGGAGGAACAGCGGATAGTTCACGCCTTCCTTACGGATACCGTAGATCACGGAACCCCCTTCCGGTCGTTGTATACAATTGATTGGAACGGCTCCAGATGGAGCCTCAACAACCGGAGCAAGGTAGTTACATCCAGCACCCCATACGACATATCCGGCATCCCCGGTGTCACTACCTACACGGAAAATGATAAAATGCAACGCATCATCGCTTTTATGACCAAGTCCGACGGCCACCTCTTGGCGTATTACCGCACCTCCAGCGATTGGCATTGGGCGGATCACGGAACTCCCTAACACTATCAGCTTCGTCATTACCCAGTTGGTCGCGGCAAAGCACTTGACTGGTCGTGTGGCTCCTTCACCGGTACGTGGTCCGAGTCGAAGATGAGATGGCCGGGCAGTAGATTTCGATCCGTCGATGACCACAGCTGGGAGGCCGAGGTGGGCTTCTGCGATCCGTGGCCGCACGGCTGGGGTCTGCTCTGTTCGTCCAGGTGGTCAGGTTCGTTCACCCACCGAGGATGAGGGCGAGGATCGGAGAGCCGGGACGGCCCAGACCTCGGCCTGCCACTGCGTCACCGACCGCGTCGCGATCACGCCGTGCCATCCGGATGCCGCGAGGGTCTGCGCTTCCCGGCCCCAGCAATCGTCGACGTACTTGCTCTCCACCGCGATCCCACCCATCCGGCGGCCGACGAAGTCGATCTCCGTACCGGTGCTGCCGCGATGATGCAGGACCTCCGCATAGTCCGCGACGTCTCCGGAACCGACAGCATCCAGGTTGCGCAGACGTTGAGCGGTGAGCACAGATTCCGGGCCAGCCGATGCAGCAGTGCCGCGGTCTGCGTGGCCGAGAACCGCGCCCCGGTGATGGCCTTGCCGTACACGACGTCCCAGACCGTGTCGACAAACGGTTGGTCGAGGTCGCCGGCCTGCAGCCAGGAGGAGACAGCCGTGCCGCGTGCAGCCCTGCCGCGGAGGACCCCGTGAGCACGACGGTGTCCTCGCTGAACCCGACGTCGTTGTCGCGCAGGTTCTTGATGGTGTTGGGCCAGTCGCCGACGACGCTGGTGATCTCGTCGAGGAACCAGTAGCGCGGACCGCTCGTCCCGGCCAGGAAGGTCATCGACGCCGACGTCACCAGCGTGCGCAGATCCGCCGCCCGCCAACCGTCGACGGCGGCATGCACGATGCTGCGCGGTGGCACTCCGCTGTCGAGAAGGTCACCGACCACCTGGGCGATCTCGGTGCTCTTCCCAGCCCGGCGCGGCCCCTGCGGCACGTACAGGCCGCCCGGGGTCAGGACGCGGAGCGCACCCGAGCGCTACCGAAAGGGCGCGGCGGCGGCTCGAAGTCGCGGGTCATCGCGCTCCCAGTCAGTTCCTCGCCACCAGCGGTTGGTCGTCGCCAGATGCAGCTGTATATCGCCGGCTTTCATGACAAAAAAGCATACTTAGTTGGCTGAACAGCCTGCATTTCAGGATCTCGTGGCGGACCAGCGGCCCGCCGACGCACAGATGACAGCCGGGCGTCTCTGCGCAGAGACACCCGCGGGCAACGATCCGCCGGGCGACCGCGGTAGCGGGCGGTGGCCTGTCGGTGTCTCTCGGCAGAGCCATTCCCCGAGGGGCTACCCGGGCAGACCGGCCCGGCGGGCCATGCCCCGTAGCTCGTGGTTCGTGGGGGAGCCCCGGCGGGAGGTTCTGAGCAGCACGGCGAGCGCGTCCCGGGTGATCGGGGACAGTAATCCGCGCTCGATCCGGTTCAGGGTGTCCTTGCCCATTCCCGCCAGCCCGGCCACCACCCGCAACGACTTGCCCCGCTGGTCGCGGACCCGCCACAGCGCCCATCCGATCGTGCCGGCTTCCTCAGCGTCATCCATCGAGCACCACCTCACTCACCAGAGATCAGGACTCTCACCGGACGCCTGGGGAGCGACTCCGGGGCTCCAGTGAGGGTGCGCGCGCCAGACTACGTACTGGTGCATCCGATCCAGTACCACAGCCGCCACTTAACACATTGAGTGACCACCGGGGCCGCGCGGCTCACCCGTCTCCAGGGTCCGCGCGGCCAGGATTCGGGTCCGACGATGGGTGATCACGAAGCTCTGGGTGCGCCGAGTTCGACAGGAGAGCTGCCCCCGCGGCGCCGGACAGCTCTCCTGTCG
>JBQTGW010000072.1:0-55110 GCA_052390495.1 Pseudonocardiales bacterium | reverse complement strand
CATAGATCAAAGATCATGATCCTAATAAGACCATTTTGGCTGCTAGAAGCGGTGGGGCGGGTGGGACTCGAACCCACGACCTGACGGATTATGAGTCCGCTGCTCTGACCAGCTGAGCTACCGCCCCGTGGTCGGTAGCCGGAGGTTAGCGCACCACCTGCAACCATCATGCGGGGCGAGGCCCGGTACCAACGCGTGAAACCAGCCGCTCCGCTCGACCGCGGCGACTCGTGTGATGCTCACAGCGGCGGTCCGCCGTTGATAAGTTGGTTGATTCGCTGGTGCGACAGCGCGACCGCATTCCCGATCGCGCGCTGCGACAAGCCGGCCTCCGCGAGGTCCCGCAACAGCGCGAGCCGCTCCACGTCGCGCGCCGTCTGAAGCTGCTGAGCCCGCTGCATCTGCTCACGCAGCTCGGCCTCGACGGCGAGGAAACGCTCGAACTGGTCGGTGACATCGCGGCCGTTGACCTCGTAGCGCCAGCGGATCGCCAGGTCGTCGGGGTCGGTGTCAGTGAGCCCGGCGATCAGATCGCGCACCTCGACGTCGAGGTCAGAGAAGTGCTCGACATCGGTGGCTGCGGTGAGCCCGGCGATGTCGGCGACCCAGAGATTGTCCTCGCGGGTGAAGTCACGTCGTAAGAGATCATCGCTTCTCCGTCCACTTTTCACCGAAGATCGGGGCAAGTCGTTCTTCAAGTCTGATGAGTACGGTCCAGGACAGGTCACCGGGATGGTTAGTGAGGCCAAACAGCCCCACCTCCGAACCGTCGACAGTCAACCGTCAAGCAGGCTAGACAGTTAGGTGGGCTCCGGAATGTCGAGCTTCTGGAGACAGCCGTGATCTCAGGCAATCTCGGCGGCCGTTGGCCGCGGGCGTGGGTCGACCGCGCGCGCAGCACCGTCGAGATGGCCATCCGTCCGCACACCGGGCTGCAGAATCTCTATCGGCGGTTCGGCCCGGTCTGCACCCTGGGCGTCGGCCCGTTCCGCTACGTCTACCTGCTGGGGCCGGACGCGAACCGCTTCGTGTTCGGCCACTCGGAGTTGTTCAGCTGGCGCGAGGCGTTCGACGCGCTGGTGGTGGTCGACGGGGAAACGGCCCTCATCGTCAGCGATGGAGCAGATCACCAGCGTAGGCGCCGACTCGTCACGCCCGCGTTCCACCGGCGGCAGATCGACGGCTACGCGCGGACGATGCGCGCCAACGCCGACGCGGCGATTGACTCGTGGCGCCCTGGCCAGGTCGTGGACCTCTACAAAGAACTCCGGCGGGTCATCCGGCGCAGCACGATCGAGGTGCTGTTCGGCCCGCGGCTCACCGCGGCCGAGCCCGAGCTGGGTCGGCTGCTGCAGCATGCCCTCGCGGTGGTAGACCGGCCACCGCCGTGGCAGCAGTTGCAGCGGCTCGGCCTGCCGGCTTGGCGGCGGGCCGTGGCGGGACGCGCGGCGGTGGTGCGGAGAGTCCGCGCAGAGATCGAGTACCGCCGGAGCCATCCCGATGACGGTGCGCGGGACGTACTCACGTTGCTCGTCAACAGCCGGGATGCAGACGGCTCGGGGTTGAGCGACGTCGAGATCATCGACCAGGTGATCAGTCTGATCGCGGCCGGATACGAGACGACCAGCGCGGCCATGAGCTGGGCCGCGCACGCCGTTCTGGCCGATGCCCAAGTGTGGCGACTTGCCCGCGCGAGCATCGCGGGTTCGGGGAGCTGGCGGTACCTCGACGGGGTGGTGTCCGAGACGCTGCGCCTGCACCCGCCCGCAGCGATCAGTGTGCGCAAGGTCATGGAGCCCTTCGACTTCGCCGGCTCGCGAGTCCCCGCAGGCAGCATGTTGATCTACAGCCCCTACGTCACCCACCGGCTGCCCGAACTCTGGGCACAGCCACGGCGGTTCGATCCCCAGCGGTGGGATCCGCAGCAGCCGGGCTATCGCCGACCCGCACCGCACGAGTTCCTGCCGTTCGGTGGCGGGGCGCACCGTTGCATTGGCGCGACGTTCGCAACCGTGGAGATGACGGTCCTGCTTGAGCAGTTACTGGGCCGCACCACCCTGCACGTGGAGTCGGTGGATCGCCGACCGGTGGGTCTGGCCGCGATGCGCACTCGCAGTGGCCCGCACGCCCGCGTGCAAGCGATCGAGTGACGCTAAGCATTCGCTGCGCATGGCACCCCCGTCACCTGTTGGGCCGCTGACCCGGAGTATCGGTGGGTCAGCTGGTGGCAGATTCCGTCTCGAATACGGCAGCGCCCGGGTCTGGACCGAGATGCTGGTAAGAAGTGTACGCAAACGGGTACACTGAATGGATGAAGCCACCCGAGGTTCTGTCGTTCCGGGAGTTCCGGACGGGGTTAGCCGCGACGTTGAAACGGGTACAGCGGGACAGTCTTCCGGTGTTCGTAGGCGCCCACCGCAGGCCGGAGGCGGTCCTCATGTCGGTGGCTCACTATCAGTCGCTGGTGGAGGCGGCCACGCGGCGGGAGGCCGTGACGGAAGCACTGGCGTCGGTTCGGGCCGAGGGTCTTGAGCCGAGCCCCGAGGGTCTGGAGATACTCGAGGCCATCGCTGCCGGGCGGATGAGCACCGAGCAGGCCCGCGAGCGCACCCTGGCCCGTTACCGCACGTGAGCTGCGATCCCTACCTTGATCCGGAACCGGAGTCCTGCGCAATCAGCTGGGCATCACCACGGCCGCCGAGCTTGCTCAGGCCGAGGCGGAACTGACGAGCTTCCGGCTGATCGAGCTGCAGAGAACCGACCTGCCGGGGCGCTACGATCTGCTCCATCTGCAAGCCTTCCACCGGCACATTTTCGCCGATGTGTACGCGTGGGCCGGTGAGGTCCGGACGGTCTCGATCGGCAAAAGTGACCTGTTCTGCCTCCCGCAGCACATCATCTCCTTCGCCGACGAGGTATTCGGCAAGCTCGCCCGCGCCGACCATCTGCGAGGACGGCAGCGACCGGAGTTCGTGGACGGTTTCGCTGACCTACTGGCCGACATCAACGCCCTGCACCCATTCCGCGAGGGCAACGGCCGCACCCAGCGCGCCTTCCTCGCCCAGGTAGCTCGCGCCGCCGGACACTCCATCCGCTGGGCGGCGATGGACCCGGCGGTGAACGTCGCCGCGTCACAGGCGGCTCACCGCGGTGACAACTCCCCACTACGCGCGATACTCGACCAGCTGGTGGGGCAACCGCACCACCTTCCGGAAGCTGGTGGTTGGTGATCGTGACTACCGCATCGTGTACCGGGTGGAGCCGGACGGATCGGTGGGTGATCGCCCACCGCTGCGATTACGAGATGTACGAGCTGGCGGTGTCACGGCTGCGGCTGCACCCAGCCGAGGCGGCCCGGGAGTTCGCGGTCATCCTCGACGACTATGGCGCAAGTAGAGCGTCAGGCCGTTTTCCCAGGCCCAGCGTGCCGGCGAGACGCACCATCCGCCGGGCCGCCCAAGCGCCGTAGGCCTGCGCGTCGCCGTCGGTCCAGGCCTGGCACATCCGCTGGAACAGGGCGGTGAGCTGCGCATCGTCGGTCATGGTCACTCCTCTGAGTTCGGTTGAAGGACCGAAGAGGTCCGGTGGGATCGCACCGTAGCCCGCAGCAGCATGGATCGCTCGTGGGCGAAGTGCTTGGCGCGCTCCAGGAATACTGCCGATGTTTCTTGACTCGGAGCGGCGGCTCATCACACAGCCCCAGTTGCGCTGATCACCAAGAGGGCCGGGGTCCAGGTCATAGCGGTGGCAGTTCGAGCGAATCACGCGGAGGTCGTAGCCGGCGTTGTAGGCGAGGATCTTGCGGTTCTTGGTGATGTGCAGCAACTCGGGCAACACATCGGGCCAGGCCGGAGCGAGGAAACGGTCCCACATCAGCTCGGCGACGGCGGCGGTGTCAGCAAGTGCTGCAGGAGGAGGTTGACAGAACCCCCAGCATCGGACTTACCCCAGAGCACGCCGAACGCCGAGTCCCGCTGCGGCGGTATACCAATCGTCATGACCATGACTCGGACGGTATCTCCGGCCACTGACAGATTCGGGGAGCTCGGAGGGCAACGGAGCGGCGTTCGGTGGATCAGTCCCCGACGCCGGGGAGGTCGGTTGGTATCAACGGCGGGGGCGACTCGCTAGGCGTCGGCGTGCCGGAGGTTGGGGATGGGCTCTGTTCGACGCTGGTGCCACCGTCCGGGGTAGAGGTCGCGGTGGGAGCCTCGGTGGTCACGGTGGGGGTCTCGGACGTCGGCACTGCCGAGCTGGGTGACGCGGGTGGGGGTGCGGGGTTCGGTCGAACGGGCGCGGGGTCGACCACTCGCCCGATGGTGGTGCCCTCACCGTTATCGCCCACGGTCTGGCCACTGACCAACTCGAAACCCGTGATAACCATCATGGCCAGCAGAAAGGCGCCGACCGCCGCCCCGATCGCCACGCCCCACCGCAGCGCGGGGAACCGCCGGGAGCGATCCCGGGGCTGCGGCTCAGGATCGGTAATACCGGTGAGCCGCTCGTCGTCGGGCGGGACGTTCACCACCGTCGGCGGGGAGTGCTCAGCCCCGAAACCTTCCTGGAAGGGCGGCAACGGCCGGGTGCGGCGGGCCTGGGCCAGCGCGCGGACCCTCTCCCGACTGCGGTCCAGTGAGGCCCGATATACGGCGGTGCCTACGGTGGTCACCACGCTGGCCCCGGCGGCACCGATCAGGGTGCCGACAGCGCCGAGCCTGGAACCGATCACCGCAGAGGTCACCGCAGCGAGGGCAGCTGCGGCGACCTGGGTTACGTTGAGGTCGATCTTGCGAGTGGTGTCGTCTGGGCTGGTAGTCGAGCGCGGCGCAGTCATGATCTCCGGTAGGTCGGCGGGTCTACTCGTCCCTGGTCAAAGACCGACAACGTCGGTCCTGATGTCCTGCCAACCACGTTAACCGCAGAGCTAGCTCACGACTACCCGGAGTAGGAACCTGCATGCAGGCCGGATCCGTATGCAATACAGCCGCAATACCGTCTGGCTGGGTATTGAGGTAAGTGGGCCACTGATCGGTGCGCGACGGTTCGCCGATGACCATCGCCCGGAATGGCTGCCCTTGAGCGGCAAGGAGCGGTACCAGTGATCACTGCGGACATCACGTTCCAAACTCCCCGTCAATGCCAGATCCCCGGACTCCTGGCCTTCGACCCCGCCGATCCATTGGTGGTCCGGCTGACCTTGACCTCGGGTGACCAGGTGACGGTGTGGCACCTGTCCCGGCAGCTGCTGCTGGACGCGATGGTGCGCCCGTCCGGTGAGGGCGATGTGCAGGCCCACGCCGCCCAGGCTTCCTGGCTGGTGCTGCGCCTCTCCTCCCCGGCCGGGGAGTCGGTGCAGCGGTGCCGCGTCGCGACGGTGTGGGAGTTCCTGGAGATCACTTTCGACTCCTGTCCGCCATGTCGGGGTGTGGAGTCGGCAGGGCATCGGCACTGCGTCGAGTGCGCGACGGTCGATCTGGCGCTGGACCGGTGGCTGGCTGAAGTCGAGAAGGGAGCGACCGCATGAGCGCCCCGTCGGGCTACCGCCCCCGCCGCCTGTCCCCCGCTGAGTTGCTGCTGCTCGGTGTCGGCCACGGGGTGTGTGACCGCTGTGGCGTGGCGGGTCGGGTGATGCGGGTGGCCGTCGAGTTGTGGTGCCCGCTCTGTGCGGGCCACGAAACCAAAGCCAAGAAGAAGCCGTGAGCGCTACCTGCGGTGGTGGGCTCCCCGAGTTGGACTCGAACCAACAACCCTGCGATTAACAGTCGCATGCTCTGCCAATTGAGCTATCGGGGAAGGTGTCGGCTGCCCGATCCCTCCGGCGGGCCGACCGGTGGTCAGCCTAGCGCATCGCGGTGAGCCACGTCGCCGCTGTCCCCCGCCCGAAGGGACTCGGGCAGGATGAGCAGGAGGCGGGGGAGCAAGCCGAGAGGCGGAGGACAGCTGTGTGGCAATTTCTACTGGGTGGCGCAGTCGGCTACGTACTTGGCTCACGAGCCGGCCGTGAACGCTATGAGCAGCTTGAGCGCACCAGCCGTCGGGTCATAGATCACCCGGCGGTGCAGGGCGCAGCGGGGGTGGCCAGGGCCAAGGTCACTGAACTGACCGGCGGGCGCTTCGGTGCCAGCAGGAACAGCAGGGAGTAGCAACCGCGGGCCGCACCCGAACGCCACGGGCTATCGGGCCTGCGCGACGGCGAAGATCCGGCGGAACGGGAACCAGGTCACCCCGTCGGCACCCGGCGGGTAGGCAGCCCGCAACCGCGGGGCAAGTTCCTGCCGGAACGCCAGCCACTCCGCCGCCGAGAGCACCGCCCTGACCGGCCGCAGGGCGGTACCGGTGATCCATTCGAGCACCGGGTCGGACCCAGTCAACCGGTGCAGGTAGGTGGTCTCCCAGACGTCCAACTCCTCGGCCCCGGGGGCCAGCACCGCCGCGTAACCGGCGGGTTCGAGTACCGGGGAGGTCCCCCTGAGCTCAAGCAAGTCACGCCAGCGGGGCTCGGCCGCCAACCGCGCCGTCTCGGCATGCGAGGGTGCGCTGAAATTCCCCGGCACCTGAATGGCCAGCCATCCGCCGGGCTGCAGTGCCCGCATCCACCGGCGCAGCAGTTCGACATGCTCGGGCACCCACTGCAGCATCGCGTTGCAGACGATCAGACCAGTACCGGGGGTGGGCGACCAGCTACGTACATCGCACAGGTCAGCGCCGATACCCCGGTCCCGCGCGGCCTGGACCATCTCCGGCGAGCTGTCCAGCGCCAGCAGCTGGGCCCGCGGCCACCGTTTGGCCAGCAAGTGCGTCAAATTGCCCGGCCCGCAGCCGAGGTCCACGACCAGGGTCGGGTCGTGCGCGCGCACCCGCGCGAGCAGATCGTGAAAGGGCCGGGACCGCAGTTCACCGAACGCGAGGTAGGTCTCGGGATCCCACACAGCCGCCACGCCCTCCTCACCGAACGGACGCCGACGCTAGCCCGGCGGCGCAGGCGGCGGCAAGTATTCCGCTACACCGTCTGCCACTCTGTGCACCGCCTCCGGCGCGGTGCCCGGATCAGCCCGCACTTGCAGCACCACACCGTCGCGCCCGGGGACCCGGCGCTGCACGAACCACGCACCGCCACCGGGCAGCTCGACGTGCTGGCTGGTCCGGATCGAGCTGGTCACCCGCTCGCGCACCACCTGGGGAACCCGGCCGGGCTCGGTGAGCGTGAACCGACGCGGCGGCAGATCGGACAGCAACACCGCCTGACCCGCGGTGCCGGTGCTCACCGCCTCAGTGAGATGCAGCGAACCGCGGTCCCACACGGCCTTGCTGACCATATGCCAGCCGACGCGGCGGGCCAGCGCACCCTCGGGCACCCACACCCCCAGCTGGGTCAGCACCAGATGCCCGCCGTCGGCCAGCACGGCCACCGCGACGACCCGCTCGTCCGGCTCCAGGGTGCCGACGAAGCCGACGGGCAGTTCCCGGGATATCCGCCGCATCCGGTCCCACACACTCATTCCTGCGCCCCCAGCGCCTGCTCGCGCAGCGCCCGGTAGTACTGCTCAAGGGCCACCAGATCACCGAAGAGATGGTGGTAGGAGTCCTTGTCGTCCAGCGGTGAGAGCCGCTGCAGCCGGGACTTGATCTCGGCGACCTGCCGCCCGACCACGCTGGCCTGCAGGTGGGCGAGCAGGCTGGCAATGTACCGCGCGTCGTCCTGCTCGCCGCTGCCCGCGCGCAACGTCTCCACCGCGAGCTCGGTCAGCAGCGATCTGTATCGCGTGCCGTGCGCGGCGACGGCGTCGATCCACTCTGGTCCGGACAGCCCCGCCCCGGTGCCGCCCGCCGCCAGCACCGCGCGGTGCACCTCGGCGTAGGTGGGGTGGGTGAAGGCGTCGGCAGGCAGCGTGTCGTACACCGGGCCGGTCATCGCGGGCTCCTGCAGCACTGCCTTGAGCACCTCGCGCTGCGCACGCAGTTGCGGGTCGTCGGGTGGCGGGCGCTGCACCGCGTCCAAGCCGGCCGAGTCGGGGCCGGCTGAGCCCGAGCCAGCTGAGTTCGGACTAGCTGAGTTCGGACTAGCTGAGTTCGAGCCAGCTGGGTCGGTGCGGGTGCGGCGGCCGTTGCGACGCGCGGGGTGTGAGCCTGCCGTCTCCCGGACCCGGCGCAACACGGTGGCGGTGTCCGCCCAGCCCACCCAGCCGGCGAGTTGCCGGGCGTACTCATCGCGCAGCGACACGTCCTTGATCCGGGCGACCAGCGGGACAGTTCGCCGCAGCGCCTCCACCCGGCCCTCCGCGGTGTCCAGGTCGTGCTCACGCAGCATGGTTTGCACCGCGAATTTAAACAGTGGCAGACGGCGCGCCACCAGGTCCGGCACCGCGGCGTCACCCTTGGCCTGGCGCAGTTCGCAGGGGTCCATGCCGTCCGGGGCAACGGCGACGAAGGTGTGCGCGGCGAAGCGCTGGTCGTCGTCGAACGCCTTGAGGGCCGCCTTCTGGCCAGCCTCGTCCCCGTCGAAAACAAAGATCACTTCGCCGTGGAACTCGAAGTCGTCCATGAGCAGCCTGCGCAGCACGGAGACGTGCTCGGTGCCGAACGACGTGCCGCAGGACGCCACTGCGGTGGGCACCCCGGACAGGTGCATGGCCATCACATCGGTATAACCCTCCACGACGACCACCTGACGCCGCCGGGCGATCTCGCGTTTGGCCAGGTCGAGCCCGAAGAGCACCTGCGACTTGCGGTACAGCGGCGTCTCGGCGGTGTTGAGGTACTTCGCGTCGTTGCGGTCGTCGTCGAACAGCCGCCGGGCGCCGAAGCCCACCACGTCACCACCCAGATCCCGGATCGGCCACAACAGCCTGCGGTGGAAGCGGTCCATCGGCCCCCGCTGGCCCTCCCGGGACACCCCCGCCTTGATCAGCTCCTCGACGGTGAACCCGCGGCCGAGCAGGTGCTTGGTCAGCTGTTCCCAGCCGGACGGGGCGAATCCGCAGCCGAATCTCCCCGCCGCGTCTGCGTTGAATCCCCGTGCGGCGAGGAATTCCCGGGCCGCCTGGGCGTCCGACGACTGCAGCTGCTCGGCGTAGAACTCCTGGGCGAGCTTGTTCACCTCCACCAGCCGGGAGCGGGTGCCGCGGTCGCGCTGCACCGAGGAGCCACCACCGGAGTAGGTCAGCTTGATCCCCACCCGGTCAGCGAGGCGCTCCACCGCCTCCACGAACCCCAGATGATCGATCCTCATCACAAAGTCGATAACCGACCCGCCGACCCCGCAGCCGAAGCAGTGGAACGTGCCTTGGCCGGGCCGCACGTTGAGCGAGGGGGACTTCTCGTCGTGGAACGGGCACAGCCCCTTGAGCGACCCCGCCCCAGCCCGGCGCAACGCCACGTACTCGCCGATCACCTCGTCGATCTTGTTACGCTCACGGACCTCGGCGATATCGGAGTCCCGGATCCGTCCTGCCACGGCCGCCGAGTCTAGGCCCGCACCCCATCTGGGGGCAGGGGGGTCGGCGACATCTTTTGCGGAGCACCGCATGAGCCCGGTGCCACCTCAGCAATCAAGCGGAACTCGCCCTCACGTCGCCCACCGGCCCCGCCATTGCGGTGAGCGGCACACCCGTGATCAGTCAGCCTGATCAGCACAGAGCTGCTGTCACCGCCCCGAACTCATCACCAGAGCTGATCAGGCGAAACCAAGTAAAATCACTCGTAAGAATAATATTGTCAATAATATTCCTCATTTTATCGACTAAAGGTATTTCTCGTGCGATTGAAGGCCACATGATCAAATCACTTGCTCAGTTATCCACTAGTTATCCACAGGAGGCGTCCGCTCATCGCATGTGCCGACCGCTGAGCGTTCATCAGTCGGACAGCCACGAACGGAGGGACGATCGAGCAGCGCGGTGACTCCGCACCCGCGCACATTGAGGAGCCGCGGTGGGTACTGACGCGGGTGTGCTGAGGATGTGCAGGTCGGGACACACGCCATCCTCACTTCTCTGCTGTCACCAGGCGGCTACGCTGCGACGTCAACTGGCAGGACTACCCGGAAATGTGGGGACATGGCACGGCAACCAGAAGAGCTCGCCGAGATGCGCCGCGATTTGGGTGCGCAGCTCACGACCTACCGAACGGCAGCCGAGCTGAGCCAAGGCCAGCTCGGCATCTCTGTCTCCCCGACTCGGCCGCGCGCTGCTACCTACGGTCGCTGGAATCGGCCCAGCTGGCCAAGGATCCGGTGCTCGCCGCTCATACGCTGCGTTGCATCGGGCGCATCCACCTGGATGCCGAACAGCACCGGGACGCGTTGCAGATCTTCCGACAAGGCTCACTGCCCGCCCAGGATGCCGCCTCACCCGGGACGCTCGCTGGCCTCGCCCTGCACGAAGCATGGGCGTACGCGGGGCTGGGCAACGCCGAGGAGATGCAGCGAGCACTACGCCGGGCCGAGCAGGAGTACGCCCGCAGTCAAGAGGCGCCTGACCCGTGGGTCGGTGTCGTCGTGCTACCCGACCGCTCCGATCTTCCGGCGAGCCGGGCATACGCCTACACCCGACTTGCGGTGCACGATCAGCAGTTCGCTGAGGCCGCAGTTACCGATTTGACCGAGGCGCTGACGCTGGGCGATCCCAGTCGCACCCGTGCCATGCTCCGGGTTCGTGTCACGCTGGCCACCAACCAGTACCGCTGCGGCGAGACCGACCTCGCCAACACCAGCACCGAACAGGTGCTGGCCACCATCGGCCAGGTCAACTCTCCACGAACAGCGCTGGCACTGGGCACCGAGATTCGCCGACACACCACCGACTCCACCGCGCTCGACCTCGCCCACCGCATCAACACCGAAGTCGCCGCCTGAGCTCCGACGCCGAACGCGGTCCACCTCGGTGGCGCGGACGACCACCAACGAACAAAACCGCGCTACGCCTGGCTCTTCCAGTGCCCAGTAGACAGCCGCCAGATAGTTCGCTCCGCCTGATCACAGGCCATCTGCGTCGCTGATCCGAACTGGCTGACACCCAGAGTGCTTGCGTCAGTTTTTCATCACACGCGCACTCGGCAACTACCTGGGCCTCGCTCGGCTACTCGGGTTTCTGGCCAACGAGGTTGGCACCGACGTCGGAGAGGTCCACTGCACCGCTACCCACGCGGACCTGGAACTCGACGGATTTGGTGGCAAGCGCGCCGTCCGAGAGTTGCTCGCGGCCTGTCGTCATACGATCGAGGAGGAGTCGCACCATGCTATGGACTGAAGGTGGCTGCAGAGCTCGGCGACTCGCGAGCCGTATCCGCGGTACGACGCCGAATAGCTTGAATACCAAGAAAATCGGAGTGGACGTCGTCCACATACCAACCTGGGCTCGCTGTATCGAGGTCGGTGGCCAGAAACTGCTTGAACGCACTTACTGCCCCGGTGAGCTTGACTATAGCGCCGGAAGGGTTGACCGATTGTCGACCCGTTTCGCCGCCAAGGAGGCAGTTCTGAAGGTCTTGGGCACGGGGATCCGGGGTGTTGGGCTTCGCGACGTGGAGGTCGTAAGTGCTCCCCACGGTAAACCGTCAATCATCCTACACGGCCCCGCTTCGCATGCGGCACAGACTGCGGGACTCGACCATGTCGAGGTCAGCCTGTGCCACGAGGACGACCTGGCGCTGGCGGTGGCCATAGGAATCGGTGCTTTCTCATGACAGAGAGCGTAAATCGCCCGGAGCCTGGCGAGTTCAGCGTCGACCGCAAGGAAATGGGAAAACGACTACGATCGGCCCGTGAGTACGTCGGCCTGTCCCAGGACGACGTTGCCGAGTACCTTGACCTGTCAAGGCCCGCCGTCACCAACATGGAAGCAGGCAACCGAAAGGTCTCGGCAGATGAGCTAGCACGGCTTGCACGGCTGTACCGCCGCCCCTACGAGTACTTTATAGGAGGTTTATGGGAGGGGAAACCGAGAGCGAAGACGTCACCACCACTGCGCTGTACCGGGTCACACGCGACCTCAGCGATCGTGACCGAGAACAGGTGTTGCAATTCGCCCAGTTTCTCCGGACAGCTGGACGCGCTCCCGAGCCTGACCAGGCGGGGCCGACGCCATGAGCCCCAGTGGAGGGTGGCGCAGCGCCCGGCTGCGAGCGGAGGCCGAGGCAATCCGCCATGTCGCTCGCTTGGAGGTAGGACCGGACGAACCGGTCGACGTGTTTCGCCTCATCGAGGACGCCCGCGTGTGGCTGATGTTCCAACCGCTGGATCGGCTTTACGGATTCTTCGATCGTACAGAGGATGCCGCCGGAATCGTGCTCCACAGCGGGCATCCACTCAGCCTGCAGCTTTTCACTGCCGCACATGAGTTGGGTCACTACGTCCTCGGCCACGAACGTGCAGCCGACACGCACGACAATATCGTAGATCTTGCGACCTCTCGTGAAGAAATCGAGGCCCAGGCATTTGCCGCAGAGTTCCTTATGCCAGTACCTCTGGTCAACCGTGCACTGCAACGCCTTGGGATCGACCCTTCGCGGTCGCTCCACGCTTCGGATGCTTACCATCTGTCGCTCGAGATGGGCTCCAGCTACCGAGCCACAATCAGCCGCCTTGAGCAGCTCAACATGCTCAGCCATCTTAAAGCAGCGGAACTCCGAAAGATTCGCCCGCTAGATTTGAAGATCGACGTGGTGGGCCAGGACAGTTCCAGCCTGCGACGATATGACACATGGACCCTGGATGAGCGGAACCGGCATCGACGACCGGAACCGCGAGTCGGAGACGAAGTGCACGTCCGGCTAGGTGAGCCTCCGAGCAGCGGCTATCGGTGGATCGCGGGTGGGGACGCGCTACACGACTGCCTGGAGCAGGTGATCGACGAGCTTGAGCCAGTTGCTCCCGGCACACTTGGGTTCGGTGCTCAGCGCGTTCGCCATCTGGGTTGGAGATGCACGGCACCTGCCGTCGGCACTTTAACGTTAGCTCTGTGCAGGCCGTGGGACGAGCTGACGACGATCGAGCAAATCGACATTCTCCTGCGTGTGTGCAAACCCCGAACGGGCGATGAACCTACAGGAACGAGCTTGAGACAATGCGGGTCAATGATCAGGGCGGTCGCATGACCTGCAGCACTGTGGTCGACATGAGCGTTACTTGCGGACTGGCCCGTGACCAAGGTCCTCGCGGCACGTGCCTCGCGTTCGCGGTCACATCCGCCCACGAAACACGGAGGCGCTGCCGCTATAACGAATCGACGACGCTCAGTGAAGTCGTGCTCATCTTTGAGCGTCTTGTCAGGCTTATCTTCGGGCGTCTTGTCAGGCATCGTGGACGGTGACCTCCTTTTTGCGTTCCGTCGGCGCGAAGGTCGCCTGGACATCCGCCAAGTGTGCCTTGACGAGATGCACCAGATGCAGAGTGCGCTGCAGCGCGGGCCCCTGAATAGGCGGCTCCGCCTGGGCGGTCCAGCGCTCCTCGGCGCCACATAGGGCGCAGCTCTGCTTACCGCCCGTGAGAATGAATTTACGCTGGATCGGATGCACCCTGACCATCGCCATAAGTACAGCCTAGAGCACCTGTTGCTACAGCAGGCCGCCAGGCACGACCAGCGGGTTTGTGCTTCGCCGCGCGATCCTGCCCCGTCACAGCCGTCGGGTTCAGGCTCGTCGCGTCTAGGGTCACAGGGTGGGCGACGTCTTCGAGGAGCACCGGACGCACCTGCTCGGGGTCGCCTACCGGCTCACCGGGTCGCTGGCTGATGCTGAGGACGCCGTGCAGGAGAGCTGGCTGCGGCTGGCCCGGCTGGCCGAAGCCGAGCGGGCGGCGGTTGGACGAGGTGGTCCGGGATGAGGGCGTACGGATGGCCGCGCTGGTGGTGCTGGACCGGCTGACTCCTGAGCAGCGGGTGGCTTTCGTCCTGCATGACGCGCTGAGCGTCCCGTTCGCCGAGATCGCCGACGTGCTGAGCTGCTCAGTGCCCGCCGCCCGGCAGCACGCCTCGCGGGCGCGTCGCGTGGTCGCTTCGGCCGATCCCCCGGCCCGGGTGGGGCTGGCCGAGCAGCGCCGGGTCCTCGATGCGTTTCTCACTGCCCTGGCCAACGGTGACCTCGCCGCTGTGGTCGGGCTGCTGCATCCGGATGCGGTGGTGATCGGTGACGGTGGTGGCAAGGAGCGCACTACGCGACGGGCTGTCCACGGCGGGGACAAGGTGGCCCGGTTCATGCTCGGCCTGCTGGAGCGCTACGGCCCTGCCCAGCTCGCCACAGCGAGCGTGGTAGGAGTTAATGGCGACGTGGGCCTAGCCATCCCGTCATGGCCAGGCGATCCGCAGCACCCGACCCCGGCGGCCGGGCGGGTGTCCTGCTTCACCATCCACGAGGGGCGGGTTGCTGCGATCTACGACATCGTCAACCCGGCCAAACTCAGCCGGGCCAGGATCTGCGGAACGCCGTGAGACCCGCTGGTCATCTCCCACAGGCCGTAGGCCCAGAACACCGGGCGGTGGTGCAGCATCACGGCGACCGGTTCGGGCACGGCGCCGTAGCGGCGGCGAGCCATGCGGTAGGCAAGCCGGCCCAACAGGCCAGCCTCACGGGTGAGCACTGCGGGGACACGGGCCATAGTGATCCTCCTCCGGCTCGGCCCACCGGCTGCGGGCCTTCACCACAAGGACGGTTCAGCGCCCATGGGTGTGACAGGGCTCCGCGCCACCCTGCGGTGGTTAGGCCGACCGCTGGCCGGTACGGCGTTCAGCGAGCACCTTGTTCGGGACTTGTAGCAGACGCAGCATCGTGACCAGCCCCAACCCGCCGATCAGGTTGCCGAGGACCGCGAAGGCGAACATACCCAGCCAGTCGGCATAACCGAACGACGCGCCCGCCTGCAGGGCCGCGAAGCAGAACAGGGACGCGACAACAGCGTGGTTGATCTTGCCTGCGCCCAGCAGGAAGCCCATCACGATCGCCGGGACCAGCCGCACGCCATCAGAATCGGTCGCGTGCTGCAGGTGGGTCATCAGGGTGATCAGCACTCCGCCGATCACGGCGAGGGCGAAGGCGTGCCAGGTGATGCCCAGTTCGATGTAGAACACGGCCACCTCGACAGCCGTGGCGCGCAGTGCGGGGAAAGCGACCATAATGATCCCGACGAAGACCCATCCGCCGACCAGGTTGGTCACGACCGTTACCCCCCACAGGCGACCGAGCGAGGGCAGCGACGCATTCTTGGCCACGACCGCGGTGACCGGGACGAGGAAGTTCTCGGTGAGCAGTTCGCTGCGGGCCAGCGTCAACACGATAAAGCCGATGGCGAAGGCCAGTCCGCCGAGCAGCACGCTGTGCGTGGCTTGCTCGACAATCAACAACGCCAATACACCAACCCCGACGTCGAAACCCCCGAGTACACCGGTTGAGATCAGCCCAGGCCACGAGCGGCCCAGCCGCTGCTCACCTTCGTCTACCAGGCGGTCAAACGTATCCTCGCTGGCCTGCTGCGGCACGTCGGGATCAGCGGCGGAATCCGCTTTGGACTGTTCGCTCATCCCCGAAGGCTAACCTCGATCACGCAACGGGAGTAGCGAGCTCCGCTTCCGGACAGACTGCGCCAGGGGTCAGTGCCGGGGATCGGACAGGACCGCCCGCTGCTCCTCGCGCGGTAGCTCGCGGACGCCCGCACCGCCCTGCGGACCATGCGGGCGAGGACGGCGGGGCTCCCGTACCCCAGCCGAACCCCCGTCGTCCGGCCAGTGCGGGCCCCCACCGTCAGGGCGGCGTGGCCTCCCACCGGCAGGCACCGGCTGTCGTCGGCGCAGTAGCCGCCGCAGTAACCTTGACAGGGGAAATCTATGAGTGCCCATCCACCGAGTGTGCCACTCACGGAGCGCAAGCGCCGGTAAGCGTGGCGTGCCAGCGCACCGCTTGGGCGTCGGTGAGGGCGGTTACCTGATCGACAACCACCCGAAGCCACGCGTTGTCACTGTCGGCTTCCTGCCAAGCTGGGTGCAGCGCTGGGTCCAGCGGCTGGGGCGCCCGGTGCAGCAGAGCGGCGCATAGCTCGGTGATCAACTCCCGTTGCCGGGCCTGCACCGCGAGGCGCTGCGGGTCACTCATTACGAAGCGCAGCGCCACGGCCTTGAGCAGCGCCACCTCCGCGGCCACCAGACCGGGGACCACCAGGTCGGCGCAGTAACGCCCCAGTGGCCCAGATCCGAATCTCGCCGATGTGGCCGAGACGACCGCCGTCGCGAACCGCCCGACCAGCTCGCTGGTGAGCTCCTTCAAGGCGACCTGGGCGCGCAACGAGCCATCGTAGCTGCGCAGGGCATGCAGGACCGGGATCTCCAGCAGTCCCGCCGCCGCGTCCTCCAGATCAGCGGCGGGCAGCGGGCTGAAGTGGGCGGCGGCCATCTCGGCGAGCACCGTGCGCTCAGCCACGTCGGCCAGCGCGCCCAGCGAGATCCGGCCGGCCAGAATGCCGTCCTCGACGTCGTGCACCGAGTACGCGACGTCGTCCGCCCAGTCCATCACCTGCGCTTCGAGGCACTGCGCACCGTCGGGGGCACCGTTGCGAAGCCAGGCGAACGCCGGGGCGTCGTCGGCGAAGAACCCGAACTTGGCCAAGCCGTCCCGGCGCGGCCACGGGTACTTGACGGTGGCGTCCAGGCAAGCCCTGGTCAGGTTGAGCCCGGAGCTGCGGCCGGTCTTCGGATCGATCAGTTTGGGCTCCAGACGAGTGAGGATCCGCAGCGTCTGCGCGTTGCTCTCGAACCCCCCGCAACCCGCGGCGACCTCGTCCAACGCGCGCTCGCCATTGTGGCCGAACGGCGGGTGGCCGATGTCGTGCGCCAGCCCCGCGGTCTCCACGACGTCGAGGTCGCAGCCCAGCTCAGCAGCGATGCCACGGCCGATCTGGGCGACCTCCAGGGAATGGGTCAGCCGGGTCCTTGGCACGTCCCCCTCTCCCGGGCCGACCACTTGCGTCTTGCCTGCCAGCCTGCGCAGCGCCGCGGAGTGCAGCACCCGGGCGCGGTCCCGGGCGAAAGGACTGCGACGCTCGGGACCCGACCCGGGCAGGACGGCGCGTTTGACCGTCTCGGGCAGCATTCGCGCCCGGTCGTGTTCGGTATACCGATGATGTTCGGGACAGCAGCCGGATTCGGTGTCGCGGTGGCCCATCGGGGAGCTCAGTCCAGATCAGTGCCGAGCGAATCGGCCGAGGAACCGGTGATGCGGTAGTACAGCAGAGCGGCGCTCTCCCTGGCGATATAGCGGGCCTCGGTCTCGCGGGTTTGCACGACCGGGCCGGTGCGGGTGGGTGAGGTCCACACGTCCAGGCCGCTGTCCTGCGCCATCGTCCGCGCCCGCAGCGAGTGCCAGGGATCGCTGACGATCACCGCGGTGTTCCAGCCCTCGGTCTCGGCCCGAACGGCCACCGCGCGCACGCTCTCCAGGGTGTCGTTGCCCTCCCCGATCGGCACCACCGCCTCCTGGGGAACACCGTAGGACGTCAGGTACTTCTCCCCCGCCTCGGCTTCGGTGTAAGCGTCGCCCGCCAGTCGCCCGCCTACCGTGACGATCTTCGGGGCGACCCCGTCGCGCCACAGCGCTGCGGCGTGGTCGAGCCGGGCGCTCAGTACCGCGGACGGTTCCCCGTGGTATTGGGCCGCACCCAGCACGACCACGACGTCGGCACTGTCCCGGTCATCGACCCTGGCGACCTGCCACACCCGGAAACAGGTGGTACCCACAACCAACCCGGCTATCAGCGCCGCAGCCAGAATCAGCTGCGCGAACACGGCGGAAGACCGGGATCTGAAAGACCGCTCACCCACCAATGCGCCCCTGTGCCAGAGCCAACCTGCCACCGGAACGTCCCCGCCGAACAGCGAGGACCTCAGCGACGATGGACACCGCCGTCTCGGCAGGTGTGGCCGCCCCGAGATCCAGCCCGACCGGCCCGTACAACCGGGCGAGCTCATCCTCGGAGAGCCCGGCGGCCAGTAGCCGGGTACGCCGGGCCGACTGGGTGTGCCGGGAGCCCAATGCGCCGCAGAACCCCCGCCCCGACCGCAGCAGCTCTATCAGCACCGCGTCGAAGGCCGGGCCATGGTCGAGCAGCACGAGCACGTCGGTAGCGGTGAACTCCCGCGCCGCGGCGACGGCGGGGGTCAGCTCGGTCTCGGTGTGCACCGCCCAGCCCAGCAGGCCGCACTGAGCAGCCAACGCTGCCCCGATCGCCCCCCGGCCCACCACCAGCATGGAGGTAAGCGGCACCCAGACGTCGAGCAACACCGGGGTACCCCGGGCGTCGAGCTGCTCAGTAGCCGTCGCACCGATCCAGGCCAGCTCGCGCAGCCGGGCCAGCACCGCCTGGTCGACATCGGCAGCGCCAAGGGTGCCGACCACATCGGCGAGCCCGAACCCGGCCGCGACCAGCACGGCCGACCCGTCGACCGTGGAAGCCAACGCCGACGGCACGCCCTCGGCGAGCGCGGCACCCAGCGCGGCGGCGGCAGGCGCGGGTAACGGGTGGCCCAGCAGCCGGGCGCCACCAGCGCAGGCCAGGCCGGCATCCACCGCGTCCAGCTCGGTGACGTGCCCCTTCGCCGTACTCGGCGTCGACACCGCAGAGCTCAGCAACGGCAGCGCGACGGTGTCCATGGTGCCCTGGAAAAGGGCGCCTGCCCGCTCCCCATCGGCAGTGCCTGCGAGGAGCTGCCCGGTGGCGACGGTCCCGAAACCGTGCCGCTCGAGCACCCGCACCACCCCGGCGGCGCGACCCTGCTCAGCCCAGCGGCGCAGCGCGTCACCAGCCTGCCGACGATGACGTGGTTCCTCAGTGCTGACGGTTTCCATGCCCCGCATGTTTCCAGACCGGCCACCCCTCGGGGGACAGCGGCTACGTAGCCGCGTGTCAGCAGCCGATCAGGCGGGCCCCGAGGTATGCCTCGACCTGGTCCATCGCGACCCGCTCCTGATCCATCGTGTCCCGCTCCCGCACCGTCACCGCATGGTCGGTCAGCGACTCGAAGTCCACCGTCACGCAGAACGGCGTGCCGACCTCATCCTGCCTGCGGTACCGGCGCCCGATAGCGCCCGCGTCGTCGAAGTCGACGTTCCAGCTCCGCCGCAGCACCGCAGCGAGCTCCCGGGCCTTGGGCGTGAGGTCGGCATTGCGGGACAGCGGCAGCACCGCGGCCTTCACCGGCGCCAGCCGCCGGTCCAGCCGGAGCACGACCCGGCGGTCCACCCCGCCCTTGGCGTTGGGCGCCTCGTCCTCCTCGTACGCCTCCAACAGGAAGGTCATCATCGAGCGGGCGACGCCCGCGGCCGGCTCGATCACGTAGGGCCGGTACCGGGAGTCGCTGGTCTGGTCGTAGTAGGACAGGTCCACCCCGGAGTGGTTGGAGTGCGTGCAGAGGTCGAAGTCGGTCCGGTTGGCGATGCCCTCCAGCTCACCCCACTCCTGGCCGGAGGAGAAACCGAACCGGTACTCCACGTCCACAGTCCGCTTGGAGTAGTGCGAGAGCTTCTCCTTGGGGTGCTCATAGAGCCGCAGACTGTCCCGGTTGATACCCAAGTCGACGTACCAGTTGGCGCGGGTGTCGATCCAGTACTGATGCCACTGTTCGTCTGTGCCGGGCTCGACGAAGAACTCCATCTCCATCTGCTCGAACTCCCGGGTACGGAAGATGAAATTACCCGGGGTGATCTCGTTGCGGAAGCTCTTGCCGATCTGCCCGATACCGAACGGCGGCTTCTTGCGGGAGGACATCACCACGTTCTGGAAGTTGATGAAAATGCCCTGCGCGGTCTCCGGGCGCAGATAGTGCAACCCCTCTTCGGTCTCCACCGGGCCCAGGTGGGTCTTGAGCAGACCGTTGAACATCTTCGGCTCGGTGTACTGCCCACGGGTGCCGCAGTTCGGGCACGGCACCTCGGACAGGTCGCCTTCGATCAGCACGGTGGCGGTGCGCTCGGCGTAGTCCTCGGCCAGCTGGTCCGCGCGCCACCGGCGGTGGCAGCTCTGGCACTCGACCAACGGGTCCACGAATGCCTCGATGTGACCGGAGGCGACCCACACCTGACGAGGCAGGATCACCGAGGAGTCCAGCCCGACGACGTCATCGCGGCCGGTCACCATCGCACGCCACCACTGGCGCTTGATGTTCTCCTTCAGCTCAACACCCAACGGGCCGTAGTCCCAGGCCGAGCGGGTTCCGCCGTAGATCTCCCCGCTCGGGAACACGAAGCCCCGGCGCTTGCAGAGGCTGACAACGGTCTCGATGCGATCGGCGGGCACGTGCAACTCCTGGTCAGGTGCGGTTGGTCGGGCTCAGATTAGCGAGCGCTGGGCCCTGGCCCGCGCTCGGACTCTCGCGGCGTCACCCGATCACTGTCCGTGGCGAGCAGGCTTTCGTGGTCGGTCACCACACCGGCCTGCGCGGCCGCTAGCACTTCATATCCGCCGGAGTGGCTGGTCAGCGCCTCGGACAGCAGCGGGATCACGTGCTCGCGGACATCAAAGGGGGACAACGCGCGACGGTACGCGACCACCGAATCGAACCGCACAACTAGCACCCATCGGGTGGTGTCGTCCGGGGAGCGACCCAATTCACCGCCCAGGCAACCCGGCTGTGCGGTCAGCAGGCCCAGCGCCCGGTGCGCCCGGGTCACGAAGTTCTCGGCCTCGGCGGGGCCAACGGCGAAGTTGCAGATCACCAACAAGGGGGCATCCTCCGGCAGCGGTGGCAGGATGACAGGTCAGCGGGTGCCTATCATGGCGCGCGATCCCCAATCGAGGGAGGACGAGGCATGCTCAGCGCGGCCAGCGACGTCACCGACACCGGACCGACTCCCGTTGTCTCCAGCGGCATTGTGTCCAGCGGTGCCGACGAGCACTCACCCGGTAGGCCCAGCCCTGGTCCCGCGGCGACCCGTCCACCGGGCACTCTGGTGGCAGCGGGAGAGCTGCTCCGGGCGCTCTCTGCACCCGTACGGATCGCCATCGTGCTGCAACTACGGGAAAGCGAACGCTGCGTACACGAATTGGTCGACGCACTGGGCATCACCCAGCCGTTGATCAGCCAGCACCTCCGGGTGCTCAAGTCGGCCGGGGTGGTGCACGGCACGCGGCACGGCCGGGAAGTCGTCTACCGGCTGGTCGATGAGCACCTCTCGAACATCGTGCTGGACGCCGTGACCCACGTGGAGGAGTGATGAACACCCAGCGCCCAGCACCGTTGCCTGGCCTGCGCTCCACCCGGCAGCGGACCGCGGTGACCCGGCTGCTCGATGACACCAACGACTTCCGGTCCGCCCAAGAGATCCACGAGCAGTTGCGCCGCAGCGGGGAGGGCATCGGCCTGACCACCGTGTATCGCACGCTGCAGACACTGGCCGACGCCGGCGAGATCGACATGCTGCGCACCGACTCCGGCGAGGCCGTCTACCGGCGCTGCTCAGCACACCATCACCACCACCTGGTATGTAGGCACTGCGGCCGCACCGTGGAGGTAGAAGGCCCCACGGTCGAGCTCTGGGCCGAGCGGGTGGCCGCCGAGCACGCCTTCACCGACATCAGCCACACTGTAGAAATCTTCGGTGCCTGCGCCACCTGCGCCACCTCTCCCTAATCCAATTAATCCCAACTCGATGGTGTCAACTGCCTCAGCATCGACCGGTGTGAGTAGGGCGGACTGGTGCTCACCGGCGACCGGATCGACAACCGTAACAAATACGCGATTACGGATCAAACTATTGACTAACCACGTCTATGGCTATCACCATATACATGAGCGATCACCATCCCAGGAGGGTGGCAGCCGATGCTGCTCGGTACGCGGGTTCTGCCCATGGTCGGCCTGCTCACAACCCAGGTCGGCTGGCCGCGACGGCAGCCCGGCCAGCCGCAACCGACGGTAGCCCGTCATGCGGGGCTGACGCCGGGGATCGTGGTGATCGACGACCGGCCAGCCTCCCGGTGGCGCTCACTGTGGCCCAGCTCCAGCACTCCGATCGGAAAGGATGAGAAATGGATCCTGTCATCTTATCGGCATTAGTAATCGCGCTTTTGATTGCTGTTGTGGTGCTTTTTTTCTCCATTGTCAATGTGCGAGGCAGTAGCACCTACAAAGGTGCTGGGCCTAGGCGGACTGCTCCGGTGAATGCAGGTTATCTGAATTCTGTTTCTGCAGCTCCGATGACTGGTCAGGGAGGTGTGGGATACATGGATGATGGCTATGTGGATTTGCCCACTCCGGCACCCACCCCGGCACCCACCCCGGCACCCACCCCTGCACCCACTCGGGCACCTGCTCGGGCACCTGCTCCGGTAGGTGTGGGCTATCTGGATGAGCCCGCTCCAGCACGCGCTCCGGCACCTGCTCGGGTGCCTGAGACTGCCCCAGTGGGCGTGGGCTACCTGGACGTGTGACGGCGCATTTCTCCCGGCGATAAAAAGCGCTTCCTGGCGCTGGCCGCGCCACTCCGACCCTGACCCGAACGTCCCTTCAGAATTCGTAGGGTTCTGCGGGGGCGGGCATCGGGCGCAGCTCCGAGACGGTGAGGGTCGGGGTGAAGCGGGTGTTCTGGGTGGCTGATCCGGGCACCAGCTGACCGCGCACCTCGAACCAGGCGTCCTGCGGCAGGCTCGCCAGGCCGTCGCGACCGTCGAGGCGGACCTTCAGTGGCGTGGCGTCGGCCGCGCAGCAGGCGATCGCCAAGCGGGCCAGGTAGGTGCTGCCGTCGGGGCTGTGCACGATGAAGCCGACCAAACGCACCTGGCGGTCGTGTAGGGTGCCCGCCTCATCCCAGACGGCGCGGGTGACGAAGTCACTCATCCGCATCGCCGGAGCCGGGCCTGCGGGCAGCGGCGGGAACTCGATGGACCGTTGCGGGGCCGCGGGAGTCTGCGCCGAACGGGACACCGTGTCCGCGCCGAGAGCAGGCGGCGACACCAAGAAGATCGCCAGTACGGGAAGCAACAACAGCCAAGGGCTGCGCCCGGCGTGGTCGGGGTGATCAACGTGGTCGACCCCGGCATGATCGTCCCCAGGGTGTTCGGTCTCGACCGACGCAGGCCGGCCAGCGCGCACGTCCCGGACGATGGCGATCAAGCCGAGCGCGAGGATCACCACACCCGTCGCCACCAGGAACGGCAGCAACGACGGCTTGACGTAACGCAGATAGGTACCGGTCCACGCAATCTTCAGCAGGGCGCCGCCCAGCAGCACCAGCAGGATGTTCTGGGTCTCGCGCCTCACCGCACACCGCCGAGCATCAGCACTCCGGCGAGCACCGCGGCGCCGATCGCCACCACGAACGTCACCGGGGCAAAGCGAAAGGCGAACCCACGCCCGAACGCCCCGGTCTGCAGCGCCACCAGCTTGACGTCCACCGCCGGGCCCACCACCAGAAACACCAGCCGCGGCAACAACGGCAGCATGGACAACGAAGCAGCGACGAACGCGTCGGCCTCGCTGCACAGCGCGAGCACCACCGCGAGCAGCGCCATCACCAGGATTCCCAGCAGCACCTGCCCGGCCAGCGAGGCCATCCAAGATGCAGGCACCAGGACATTCAGCGTGGCCGCGGTGAGCCCGCCGAGCACCAGGAACCCGCCCGAGGAGACCAGGTCGTGCCGGGCGGTTTCGGTGAACACCGCGAACGCGCTGCGACCCGGCTCCGGCTCCGCGAAACGCAGCGCCCGCGCGGCGATCCACTCCGTCCGCCCGAAGCGCGCCCACAGCCACCCCATCACCACCGCGGTGGTCATCGAACCGAGGAACCGGGCCGCCACCATCCGTGGCTCACCAGGAAAGGCGACCGCGGTGGAGACCAGCACCACCGGGTTCACCGCAGGCGCGGCGAGCAGGAACGTACAAGCCGCCGCAGGCGGCACGCCCTGTTGCATGAGCCGCCGGGACACCGGCACCGACGCGCACTCGCACCCCGGCAGCAGCATGCCAGCCGCCCCCGCAACCGGTACCGCGGACGCCGTCCGCCTCGGCAGCATCCGACGCAACGCCGAAGGCGGCACGAACGCCGCGATCAACCCGCTCACCAGCACTCCGAGCACCAGGAACGGCATCGCCTGAACGCACACCGCCACGAAGACCGTGGCACCGGTGCGCAGCGCGGGCACGTCGAGCACTCGGATAAGTGGTCCCTGCGCCAGCAGGGCGAGCACCAGGATCCCGCAGAGCACCTCCAACGAGGTGATCCGACGCCACCGCGCGGGGGGCGGGGCGACCTCGTCGGTGGCCTGGGCAGCGGCCGGGGGAATCAGCACTGGCGCTCAGTCGGCCAACAGTTCGGTGCGCACCTGCGAGGCCGTTGACACGACCAGCATGAGCAGGGTGCTCAGCGGCACGGTATCCAGGCCCGCGGCCGGGAAGGTGTAGCGCAGCGTCACATCCACCCCACGGTCGGTGCGAATCTGCCCCAACGTGCCGAACAGGCCCTGCCCGGCCCGGGTGGCGATCCGCTCGGCGATCCCGCCGTCGCCCGGCAGGTCCCAGGCGACCACGCAGGTCAGGTTGAGCACCACCAAACCGTCGGCGAGTTCCACCGCCTGTACCGCACACGGCACCTCGGAGTGCCGGAAGGTCAGCGCGCCGTCGTCGTCCACCTCGACGTCCTGGTAGCGCTCCAGCGCCGTTCGAGCGGCGTCAAGCAACTCCTGGGTGGCGGACAGGCTCGTCGCGCTCTCGTTGCGGCTCACCTGATCGTCCTCCTCGTTTGTCTCAGGTTGGGTGGGCTCAGACCTGGGTACCGAGCGGAACCGTCGGAACGGCGCCCCCGAACCGCCGGTCACGGGCGGCGTAGAGCTCACAGGCCCGCCACAGATGTCTGCGATCCAGATCCGGGAACAGCACATCCTGAAACACCAGCTCCGCGTAGGCAGCCTGCCAGATCAGGAAATTCGAGATGCGCTGCTCCCCCGAAGGCCGCAGAAACAGGTCGACGTCGGGCATGTCCGGCTCATCCAGGTAGCGGGCCAGCATGCGCTCGTCGACCCGCTCCGGGTCGATCTCGCCCCGGGCCACTCGGCGGGCCACCTCGCGGGCGGCGTCGGCGATCTCGGCGCGACCGCCGTAATTCACACACATGGTGAGCGTCATGACGTCGTTGTCCGCAGTCAGTTCCTCGGCCGCTTCCAGCTCCTTGATCACGCTGTTCCACAGCCGGGGTCGGCGCCCCGCCCAGCGCACCCGAACCCCCATCTCGTGCATCTCATCCCGGCGGCGGCGGATGACGTCGCGGTTGAACCCCATCAGAAAGCGAACCTCGTCGGGGCTACGCCGCCAGTTCTCGGTGGAGAACGCGTAGGCCGACAGCCACTTCACCCCCAGCTCGATACAGCCGCACACGACGTCGAGCAGCACCGCCTCACCACGGCGATGGCCCTCCGTGCGAGGCAGCCCACGCTGCTCCGCCCACCGCCCGTTGCCATCCATCACCAGCGCAATATGCCGAGGCACCAACTCCGCCGGGATCGCAGGCGCCCGCGCCCCCGACGAATGCGCCTCCGGCGCCCGCACCGCCCCTCCGCGATCCCTTCCCCGTTCCCGCCGCCGCACCTGGCCCATCCTGCCGCCTCCCCCGTCCAGCGGGCACAGCGGGGTTATTCGCCGCTGAATGGCCCCGCTGAGCCCGCTGAATGCGCCGGGCGGGGTGCTCGGCGCTCGACCAGGGGCAGGGAGCGGAGTTGGCGTTCGAGGTGCCATTGGAGGTGGGCGGCTACCAGGCCGCTGGCGGGGCGGCGGACTTGGGGTGGAGTGTTCTCAGCCACCGGCCAGTTTCCGTTTGCCAGGGCGTGGAGCAGGTCAAGGGTCTGGGGCGACGGGGTGGCGGCGCCGGGTGGACGGCAGCCGGGGCACACCACACCGCCAGCAGGAACGCTGAATGCCCGGTGCGGGCCCTCGGCCCCGCAGCGGGCGCACTCGGATAGGGCGGGCGCCCACCCAGCGGCGGCCATCGCGCGCAGCAGGAAGGAGTCGAGCACCAGCAGCGCATCCCGCTGCCCCTCGGCCAGCGCCCGCAGCGCCCCCACCACCAGCAGGTACAACCGCAAAGCAGGCTCGCCCTCGGCGCCGGCCAACCGCTCGGCGGTCTCCAGCACCGCGCAACCGACGGTGTATCGACCATAATCACCGACCAGCCGGGAACCGAAACCGTCGATCGTCTGGGCCTGGGTCACGATGTCCAGCGTCCGCGCGGCGTAGAACTGCACGTCGACATGCCCGAACGGCTCCAGCCGCGCGCCGAATCGGGACGACGTGCGCCGCACCCCCTTGGCCACCGCGCGCACCCGCCCGTGACGGCGGGTCAGCAGCGTGACGATGCGGTCGGCTTCGCCCAGCTTCTGTACTCGCAGCACCACCCCGGTGTCACGGTAAAGGCTCACCTACTCATCACCTACGTTGCCTACACCACGCCGAACCACATAATCATAGTCGCGAACAGAATTCCAATGCCGATCCATCCGAGCACGATTCCCGCCGTCGCCAGCCCCGCCCCACCGTCTCCCCGCTCCCTGATCTGCGAACGTGCCACGTAACCGAAGATGAGGGCTAAAATACTGCCGATCCAGTAGATCCAGATGATCCCGAGGACGAGAGAAGCGACCGCGAAACCATTAGTCGGCCGATAGGGATAAGGGGACGGTTGTCCAGGATAATACGCTTGGGAGGGGGGTGGCGGCGGTCCCGGAGCCGACCAGGCCCTCGTTTGATCGTCTCGGTTTTCCTCATCGCGCGTCGTCATTGAGCACTCCATCGGTTAGCAGGCTTAGAAGAGGAATATTCGTCACACAGCGTAGCCCGGAGGGCGGAGGGCACGCCAGTGATCTGTGAACGAAGCTCGCCTGCGCGATTGATCCGGCTACCCTCAAGATCGCGCGGAGTGAAACCCAGGGTCAGAAACCGAGGCGACGGAGCTGTTTGGGGTCCCGCTGCCAGTCCTTGGCAACCTTCACGTGCAGATCGAGATACACCGACGAGCCCAGCAGCGCCTCGATCTGCCTTCGCGCGCGGCTGCCGACCTCCTTGAGCCGCTGGCCACCCCGCCCGATCACGATCGCCTTCTGGCTGTCGCGCTCGACGTAAAGGTTCGCGTAGACGTCGAGCAGGTCCGCCCGGCCCTCTCGCGGACCCATCTCCTCCACCACGACAGCCAGCGAGTGCGGCAACTCGTCACGCACCCCCTCCAGCGCCGCCTCCCGGACCAGTTCGGCGACCAGCGTCCGTTCCGGCTCATCGGTGAGTTCCCCTTCGGGATACAGCGCCGGGGATTCCGGCATCCGGGCGAGCAGCAGGTCGGCGAGCAACTCGACCTGAAAGCCGTCGACTGCGGATACCGGCACCAACTCGGCGAACTCCGCGAAGCCAGCCGCCCGCGCCAGGTCGGCCAGCCCGGCGAGCTGCTCGGCCACCCGTTGCGGACTCACCAGGTCGGTCTTGGTGACGATGCCGAACACCGGGACCCGCTCGGCCAGC
Source organism: Pseudonocardiales bacterium (assembly GCA_052390495.1). GTDB lineage: Bacteria > Actinomycetota > Actinomycetes > Mycobacteriales > Pseudonocardiaceae. The sequence goes on along the minus strand of JBQTGW010000072.1, from coordinate 27,643 downwards.
CTGGCCAGCTCGGTGGCGATGAACCGGTCACCGGACCCGATCGGGGCGTCGGCGGGCACGCAGAACCCGATCACGTCCACTTCCGACCAGGTCGCCCGCACCAGATCGTTGAGTCGCTGGCCGAGCAGCGTGCGCGGCCGGTGCAGCCCGGGTGTGTCGACCAGCACAAGCTGACCATCGGGCTGGTTCACGATCCCCCGGATGGTGTGCCGGGTGGTCTGCGGCCTGCTGGAGGTGATCGCCACCTTGCGGCCGACCAGCGCGTTGGTCAGCGTCGACTTGCCGGTGTTGGGCCTGCCGACCAGGCAGGCGAAGCCGGCCCGGAAGGCCGTCGAACGCTCGCCCTCGGTGCCGGTAGTGTGCCCCGACACGGCTATACCGCCACGCGGAGCACGTGGTGCAGCTCGCCGCGTTGGTCGGCCAGCAGTACCGGGGCCTGCGGGCCAAGCTCGCGCACCGCAGCCAGCGAAGCGGCGTCCACCGCGCCAGACCCGGATACGACCGCAGCCGCCTCCAGACCTCTCGCTCCGCTGGCCACCGCCGCGGCCACCGCCGCCTGCAGCGCGGTGAGCGCCAGCGAGGGCAGCGCGACAGTAGCGCCGGTGTAGGTCCGCCCATCGGTGTCACGCACCGCTGCGCCCTCCTCGGCTCCGGTGCGGGCCAACGTCGAGCGCGCCAGCTTCACGATCTTGACGTCCTCCGGGTTGAGATCAGCAGTCTCAGGCACGGGTATCGCTCGCTTCCTGCGGCCGATCGGCCGCGACTTCGTGATTCCCCTCGCCCAGCGGCGCATTCGCCCGCCGCACGGTGACGGTAGTGATGCGTAGCCGCCCGCGGCGATCGTTGCCGCCCTCAGCGCAGAGCAGCAAACCGGCTACCTCGGCCTCGGCGCCAGGCAACGGCACCCGACCCAACCGCTGCGCGAGTAGCCCGCCGACGGTCTCCACATCGGAGTCATCGAGGTCGACGGCGAACAATTCGCCCAGGTCGGCCACCGGCAACCGGCTGACCACCCGCACCGCCCCAGCACCGAGATGCTCGACGGGCGGGCGCTCCTCCGTGTCGGACTCGTCGGTGATCTCACCGACGATCTCCTCCAGAATGTCCTCAATGGTGAGCAGACCCGCGATGCCGCCGTACTCGTCGACGACGAGGGCCATGTGGTTGTGCGAGACCTGCATCTCCTTGAGCAGCGCGGTGAGCAGCTTGGAGTCGGGCACGAACGTGGCGGGTCGCATGATCTCCCTGACGACGCCGCCGCCGGCAGCGGCCTGATCCGGCTCCTGGGCGGTCTGCACAGTGCGCGCCAACAGGTCCTTGATGTGCACGACGCCGACGATGTCGTCGACGCTCTCACCGATCACCGGGATCCGGGAGAACCCGGAGCGCAGGCCCAGCGTCACGGCCTGGCGCACCGACTTGTCCTGCTCGATCCAGACGATCTCGGTCCGCGGCACCATCACTTCGCGGGCCACGGTGTCGCCGAGCTCGAAGACAGAGTGAATCATCTCCGCCTCGCCCGCCTCGACCACGCCGCGCTCACCCGCCATGTCGACCAGCTCGCGAAGTTCGACTTCTGAGGTGAAGGGCCCCTCCGGGAAACCACGCCCCGGCGTGATCGCGTTGCCGACCAGGATGAGCAGCCGCGACAGCGGGCCCAGCACCCGGCCCAGCACCCGGACCGGGCCAGCCACCAGCAGGCCGATAGTGTAGGGATGTTGGCGCCCGATGGTGCGGGGGCCCACCCCGACCACCACGTAGGCGACCACGACCATGGCCACGCCTGCGACCAGGACTGCCAGCCAGGTCAGCGAGAACTCCCGCAACGCCGCCATGGTGACCAGTACCGTGGCGGTGACCTCGCAGGCCAGCCGCAGCAGTAACAGCAAGTTGACGTGCCGGGGCCGGTCGGCGATGACGAGCGCTAGCTGGCGGGCACCGAACCGGCCAGCCCGCACCAGGGCCTCGACCCGGGCCCGCGAGACGGTGCCCAACGCCGCGTCGGCCGCGGCCAAGCCCCCTGCGGCCACTACCAGGGCGGCGGCCAGCACCAGCAGGGGCAGCAAGGACGTCAGCACGGTCGGTGGCTCTGGCTCATCGGGGACGGCCGGACTCCTCCGGCCCATCCAGACCAGGCCCCTCCAGACCGGGCCCATCCAAACCAACAGCGCCGAGCAGTCGGGTGTCGGCGGCCCGCTGGGCAGCCCGGCGTCTGTCAGCGCGGGCGGCGCGCCGGAAATCGCCGAGAATCCCCTCCTGTAAAGCGAACATCTCCCGCTCCTCGGCGGGATCACCGTGGTCGTAACCCAATAGGTGCAACACGCCGTGCACGGTGAGCAGGTGCAGCTCGTCGAGCACCGAGTGCCCGGCCGCCGCAGCCTGCTCCCCCGCCACCTGCGGGCACAGCACGACGTCACCGAGCAAGGCGGGCCCGATGGGAGGGCTGTCTGGCCGACCACCGGCCAGCAGACCGCCCTCGCCCATTTCGTCCATCGGGAACGCCATCACGTCTGTGGGCCCTGGTAGGTCCATCCATCGCTCATGCAAGTCGGCCATCTCCGCGGATCCGACCAGCAGCACGGAGAGCTCGGCCAGTGGGCTCACACCCATCCGGTCCATTGCGAAACGAGCCGCCGCGGCGACGGAGACCTCATCGACCGCGATGCCGGACTCGTTGGCGATCTCGACGCCCACCGGCCAGTCACCGTCTCCGACGGCGCTCAGCGCGGTTGGGCACCTGGCGTGCCCCGTTGCCATCCTGGATGGCGTCCCACCGCGCATAGGCGTCCACGATGTCGGTGACCAGCCGGTGGCGGACCACGTCGGCGCTGGTGAGGTGGGCGAAGTGCACGTCCTCCACCTCATCGAGGATGTCCTGGACCACCCGCAGCCCAGACACCTGGCCACCGGGCAGATCTATCTGGGTCACATCACCGGTGACCACGACCTTGGAGCCGAAGCCGAGCCGGGTGAGGAACATCTTCATCTGCTCCGGCGTGGTGTTCTGGGCTTCATCCAAAATGATGAACGCATCGTTGAGGGAACGGCCACGCATGTAGGCCAGCGGGGCGACCTCGATGGTCCCGGCGGCCATCAACTTCGGAATCGACTCCGGATCAAGCATGTCGTGCAGCGCGTCGTACAGCGGCCGCAGGTACGGGTCGATCTTCTCGTAGAGGGTGCCGGGCAGGAAGCCCAAGCGCTCACCCGCCTCCACCGCAGGCCGGGTCAGGATGATCCGGTTGACCTGCTTGGCCTGCAGCGTCTGCACCGCCTTGGCCATCGCCAGGTACGTCTTGCCGGTACCGGCTGGCCCGATGCCGAACACGATCGTGTGCGCGTCGATGGCGTCCACGTACCGCTTCTGATTCAGCGTTTTGGGCCGGATCGTGCGGCCCCGCCGGGACAGGATGTCCAGGCTGAGCACGTCGGCCGGGGACTCGGCGTCCCCCTGCGTGAGCATCGCGAGGGTTCGGCGCACCACGTCCGGGCGCAGCTGTTGACCGCGCCGGGCCAGGGTGAGCAACTCGCCGAAGGCCCGCTCGGCGAACGCCACATCCGCCGGGGTGCCAGAAAGAGTGACCTCGTTGCCCCGCACATGCACGTCAGCGGTCAGCAGGTCCTCGGTGACCCTCAGGTTCTCGTCACGCGAGCCCAACAGCGCCAGCACGGCGGAGTCCGGGATCACGATCTTCGATTGGACAGGTTCGGGTGGGGTCGTTCCCGAACCTGCTGGGAGGGCGCCCTCCACTGGGGTACCGGTCACGTGTACGTGGGTCCTGCTTTCTGCGCGCTACGCGCATCACGGGTCGACGGACAGCACCCGATGCTAGCGGCAGACCGGACTGAGCGGGGCCCGATTCACCGCCGACGTCACGGTCAACCAGCTGGATCGTCGAGGTTAACCGGCTGGATCACAGCCCGAGCAGCCGGATCACCGCATCCCTGCAGACGATCCACGCGGGCTGGGACGGGTCGATGAGCTCGAAATGCCCGACACCCGGCAATGCCACGAGTTCCGTCTGTCCTCCGGCAACCGCGACGAAGCGTTCGCTCTGGCGCAGCGGCACGATACCGTCTCCGATGCCGTGCACGCACACCACCGGTACCCCGAGCGGCGCCAACGCCACCGGGGAGGCGAGCCGGTAGCGGTCCGGCACCGCATCCGGACCGCCGCCGAGCAAGCCCGCCACCGCGCCGCCGCCCAATCCCTGCTGCGCGCCGTCGACCAAGTCGAGGACCCCAGCCTGGGAGACCGCACCGACGGGGCGCACCACCGGGTCTGCACCGGGCGGGGCCGGGAGCCCCGCAGGCAGGCGGTGCCTTCCCGCGGCCCAGACCGCTAGCTGACCACCCGCGGAGTGCCCCACGAGGACCACCCGCCCGAGGTCGAGCCTGCCACCAGCGGCCTGCTGCGCCGCACTTGCGAGGGCGTCCACTCCGGCCGCGACATCGGTGAACGTCGTGGGCCAGCCACCGCCCCCGCCCACCCGGCGGTATTCCAAGTTCCAGGCCGCCAGCCCAGCGCCGGCGAGATCCGCCGCGAGCGGGGTGCCCAGTTCCGCGCCGTAGGACGACCGCCAGAACCCCCCGTGCACAACCACCACAACGGGGAGGGCATCCACAACGGGGAGGGCAGCACCACGAGCGGGCAGATGTAGGACGGCGTGCTGGTCCGGGTGCGCACCGTAAGGGACCAGGACCGGCTCCGGCACTCCGGAAGCGCGCGGCGGGGTGGGAACCGGCCTGCTGGCGCAGCCGAGCATGCCGCCCACGGTGGCCGCGGCGATAGCGGTGGTACGGCCTAGCGCTCCACGACGAGTCATCACGGCGGATGTTCGTACGTACGGCCACTCATGGACCGATGGCGTCTGAAAAGTAATGACTTTCAGGAGTGATCTTTCCATAAATCACACGAATGATGCATTAACCAGCGCCCAGTGAGAGCGTCGATAGCACCAAGCGCCACCGCGGCGGCACTGGAGGCGCGCAGGATCGCCGGCCCGAGCCGCACCGCCCAGGCACCCGCGGCCGTCAAATCGGCCAGTTCACCCGCTGTGATACCGCCTTCAGGGCCGACGACGAGCAGCAGCTCCCCAGCATCGGGCAAGGGCACCGAGCTCAGCGGATCAGCAGCCGCCTCGTGCAGTACCAGGCAACCCGCGGCAGCGGCGCAGCGCCGAACCAGCACATTGGTCGCTATCGGCTCCGCCACCTCGGGAAACCAGCTCCGTCGGGCCTGCTTGGCCGCCTGCCGAGCAGTCTCGCTCCAGCGGGCCCGCGCCTTGACCCCGCGCGGTCCCGCATCCCAGCGGGCCACGCAGCGGGTGGCCCGCCACGGCAGCACCGCATCCACACCCGCCTCGGTGGCCAACTCCACCGCCAGTTCCCCGCGCTCACCTTTCACCAGCGCCTGGGCCAGCGTGACCCGCAGCGCGGGAGCGGGCTCGGTCCCGCGGCGCAGCACCCGAAGCCGCAGCAGATCCCGGCCGGTGTCGAGCACCTCGCAGCCAGCCAGCCCACCACGACCGTCGCAGAGCACCAGCCGCTCACCGGGCCGTAACCGCCGTACCGTCGCCGCGTGCCTGCCCTCCGGCCCATCCAGCACCAGCTGGGCACCCTCCGGTGGCAGCTGATCAGCAAGGAACACCGGCGGGCTGCTCACCGCAGGCTCAGCGTCCCCCGAAAGAGTCCCGCAAGCGCGAGAACAGACCTCCGGCCCGGCCATTGGCGGCGAGCTCCGCCTGCTCCTCACCCCGCAGTGCAGCGAGTTCGCGCAGCAGTTCACTCTGCCGAGCATCCAGCCGGGTCGGGGTCACAACGTCGAGGTGCACGAACAGATCACCCCGGCCCTCGGTACGTCCGGTGCTGCGCAGCCGGGGCATGCCGCGTCCGCGCAACGTCAGCACGGTCGCGCACTGGGTGCCCGGTTCAACGCGGAACTCCTCGGGGCCGTCGAGGGTGTCCAACAGGACGCTGGTGCCCAGCGCGGCCGATGTCATCGGCACTCGCACCGTGCAGTGCAGGTCGGCGCCGTCACGGGTGAACGTCTCGTGCGGCACCTCCTGCACCTCGACGTAGAGATCGCCCGCCGCCCCGCCGCCGGGACCGACCTCACCCTGGCCCGCCAACCGCACCCGCATGCCTTCGGCAACCCCGGCGGGCACCTTGGCGGTGACATTACGGCGGGAACGGATCCGGCCGTCTCCCCCACACTGACGGCACGGATCCGGGATGACCTCGCCGAAGCCACGGCATACCGGACACGGCCGGGTGGTGACCACCTGGCCGAGGAAGGAGCGCTGCACGTTCTGCACCTCCCCGGCGCCAGCGCAGGTATCACAGGTCTGCGGCCGGGTACCGGACTCGCACCCCGAGCCCTCGCACTCGCGGCACACCACGGCCGTGTCCACGGTCAGCTCTCGGGACACCCCGGTCGCGCACTCCTCAAGGGTGAGCTGCAGCCGGATCAGCGCGTCGGACCCACTCTGCACCCGGCTACGCGGGCCGCGTCGTCCCCCGGCACCACCAGCCCCGCCGAAAAAGGCATCCATGATGTCACCCAGGCCGAACCCGCTGAACGGGTCACCGCCCGCGCCGCGACGTGCACCCATCCCGCCGGACTCGAGCGGGTCGCCGCCGAGATCGACGATCTGACGCTTCTGCGGGTCGGTGAGCACCTCGTAGACAGCAGTGATCTCCTGGAAACGCTGCTGCGCCCCCTCGTCAGGGTTGACGTCAGGGTGCAGTTCACGCGCCAGCTTGCGGTACGCGCGTTTGATCTGCTCCGCGCTGGCGTCCCGGGGTACGCCCATAATCCCGTAGTAGTCCCTGGCCACGCTGATGTCCTCCTGCCGCGACCGCTGGGTCGCGGTGTTCGCCGTTGCATGTGTGATGCTGTCGTAGCGGGCTTGGCCCCCGTTCAGCGGGTAGCCAGGATGTCCCCCACATATCGGGCCACCGCCCGCACCGCGGAGATCGTGCCCGGGTAGTCCATTCTCGTCGGTCCGACCACACCCATCCCGCCGAGCACCGTGCCGTGCGAGGCGTAGCCGATCGACACCACTGAAGTACTGCGCATCTCCTGGGCTTCGTTCTCCTCACCGATCCGCACGGTGACGGTGGCTGCGTCGCGGGCCGCGGCCAGCAGCTTGAGCACCACCACCTGCTCCTCCAGAGCCTCGAGCACCTGGCGCAGCGAACCTGGGAAGTCGGCGACGTTGCGGGTGAGGTTCGCGGTACCCCCAAGCACGAGGCGCTCCTCGGGATGCTCCACCAGCGTCTCGATCAGCACTGTGGAGGCCCGCGCCATCGCGTCGCGTAGCTCCACCGGAGTGTGGTCGGGCAACTCGGCCACCATGGCCGAGGCCTCGGCCAACCTGCGTCCCGCCAACGCCTGGTTGAGCATTGATCGCAGCTGCGCCACCTGCTGCTCGGTAATTACGTCACCCAGATCGAGCAGGCGCTGGTCGACCCGGCCCGCGTCGGTGATGAGCACCAGCATCAGCCGGGCCGGGGTCACCGCGAGCACCTCGAGGTGGCGCACCGTGGACCGGCTCAGGGTGGGGTACTGGATCACCGCCACCTGCCGGGTGAGCTGGGCCAGCAATCGCACGCTGCGACGCAGCACGTCGTCCAGGTCGACCGCGCCGCTGAGGAAGGTCTGCACCGCGCGGCGCTCGGCGACCGAGAGCGGCTTGATCTCCGAAAGCCGGTCGACGAACAGGCGGTAGCCCTTGTCGGTGGGCACCCGGCCCGCGCTGGTGTGCGGCTGGGTGATGTAGCCATCCTCTTCCAGTGCCACCATGTCGTTGCGGATGGTCGCACTGGAGACCCCGAGGTTGTGCCGCTTTACCAGCGTGCGGGAGGCGACCGGCTCGTGGGTGGCCACATAGTCGGCGACGATGGCACGCAGCACGTCGAACCGGCGGTCGTCGGCGTTCACCGTCACCTCCTTGATGCCTGCTAGACACCCAAGTCTAATGCGACCCAGTTTCGTCCGTCCGACGTCGGCAGCGAACTGGTCACCCTGGGCACCCAGGCCGAGCGATCATGACGCAGCGACGAGACCAGCCCGCGGACCCAGCGCCGAGAACAACCCTGCCGATCGGACGGCATCAAGGCAGGCCGGACACGGCTTGGCCATGTCAGGTGTGCACACCCGCATCACCTCCTCCCGCAGGGGGGTTTTGCAGCAGGTCACCGCATGAGACGAGACCGACTTGCCGGCTACCAGCTCGGTCGCGTGCACCACACCGTCACTGTCGCGCCGAGTGAACAGCAGTACCGGACTCGGGTGCACCAGGTCCGCACGCAGGAACCAGTCCACCTCCGCGACGCCGAGAGCGCGCCAGTACTCCACAGCCGTTGCGGCGGCCAGTACCGACCCAGCGGTGATCTGCATTGGGGTCCCATGCAGCGAGGCCACCACCAGAAACGGGTCGGTGTCCAGTTCCGCCGGTAGCCCGTCATTCATCGTCATCGCTGTGCCCGATCAGCTCGAACGGTGTGATGTCCTACCTCTGTCTTCGTCACCGAGCCGGCGGCCGTTACGGCGAAGCTCGCCCCCACGCACAACCGTCCCGCCTTGGGCTAATCCGTTCATCGTGTCGATCCGGCCGTTCGTCGCTTTCTCAAGATTCTTTCCGGAGTGGCTGCTGGGTGGGCCGAAATTGTCGGTGCTGGTGGTGAGGATGGGAGCGTGACCACGGCAGTGCTGGATTGCGAGCAGGCCCGGATCGACGGGCTGCTCGAATCGTTGCGCGCCGCCGAAGCCGAGTACCGGCGCAGCTACGCCCGGGTCCTGGACCTGGTCGCGGAGGTGGACGCGGAGAAGGTGGGTGCCACGGCCGGGTTCGGGACTACCACCCGGCTACTGGCCGGGGTGCTCAACCTGTCCCAGGGCGAAGCCCGCATCCGGGTCGAGCACGCCGAACTGCTCACCGCGCGCCGGTCGCTGACCGGTGAGGTGTTGCCTCCGGCATTACCGGCCACTGCTGCAGAGTTGGCGGCCGGGGCGATCGGACCCAGCCACCTGCGGGTAATCACCGCGACCATGCGCCAGATCCCCCCAACCACCCACCCCGAGGAGGTCGCCGCCGCCGAGCAGACCCTGGCGCACATGGCCCGCCGGTTCGACCCCCCAGCCCTGACCCAGATCGCCGCGCGGCTGCTGGCGCACCTGGACCCCGACGGCACCGCCCCCAAAGAGGAACCCGAGCAGCAGCGGGAACTGCGGGTCCGCACCGGTCCGGACGGGACCGTGCGCCTGGTCGGGACCCTCGACCCGGAAGGCGGTGCCCGCGTCAAGGAAGTCCTCGGGTCCCTCAACCAGCGCCGGGACCCCGTCGACGGGGTCCCCGACGACCGCACCCCGGCCCGCCGCGACGCCGACGCCCTGGTCGAGGCCATGACCAGCCTCCTTGACAAAGGCGAGCTGCCCACCCGCAGCGGGCAACGCCCGCACCTGGTGATCACCGTGACGCTCAATGACCTGATCTATGGTCTCGGGTACGTCAGTCTGGATACCGGGGGGCAGCTGTGCGCTGCCGAAGCCCGCCGCCTGGCCTGCGACGCCGCGATCATCCCCATGGTCCTCGACGGTGAGTCGATGCCCCTGGACGTCGGGCGTGAGCAACGCCTGGCCACCCCGGCTCAGCGTGTCGCGCTGGCCCAGCGCGACAAAGGATGCGCGTTTCCCTCCTGTGATCGCGCACCGCGTTATTGCCACGCCCACCACATCATTCCCTGGCTCGACGGGGGCGAGACGACATTAACTAATCTCTGCCTGCTATGTGAGCACCACCATGTCATTGTGCACCGCCAGGGCTGGCACATCCGCCTCGACGGACACGGCCGACCAGAATTCACTCCACCGACAATCATCGACCCCACCAGAACACCACTACATAACCCACTCAGACAATAAGAAAAGACGGGCTCCACAGTGTTTTCGCGCCGAATCTGGCCCGGCGACGAGCAGGCACCTCGACCGGCACTCTCTGCCGTCGGACAAGCCGGACTAGCGACCCACATCGACGAGATCATCCGGCTGGTGGTCAATCATGACAGCCTTGGCGTGTGCACTCGTGATCAGGGGTTCGCACCCTACCGACCTGAAGTTCCCATCAAGCACGAAAGGTCATTCCGCAATTCTGATGATCTGCACATCGGCCAGCGGGGTCACCGTGCGAACAGCGACCATCGCCACCGCATAATCGTCATCGATCACATCCCGGCGGGGAACATCGACCTTCAATTCCCTGAGCGGCTCGTGCGGATGCCTACGGTCCCGGTACACGATCCGCCTGGTGACCAGCCCTCTACTCACTTTACTCTTCATGCGTTTCATCTGATTCCCCTAGAGAACTCGGGATACCGAGCTGAACGTGGCACAACACGGCAGGCGAGATCCTTCCTCGGCATCCGCCAGGATCGCCCACGCCATGGCGATCGCGCACTCGTCGCCCAGGCGTACTCCGAACTTCCGCACGCCGTGTGGATTCAGCGCCCAGGTTCCGCCTGATTCGTGGATGACGACGAGCTTGCACAGCTCGCCGTCATCGGTACGGCGCCCCTCCAGGGCGATTCTGCTGATCTCGTTCTCGCGCGAGGGTCCCAGGTCAAGCCGGGGGGGTGCACTGATGCGCGAGATTCGGCCAGGATAGGACCTGAATTTCTGCTGTACGGACAAAATTCTATGGGCGTGTTCGTGGAGCTTGTCCGCCAAGTTGCGAAAGTCCCCTATCTCCACACGTTTGAGATAGCGGCTGATCGCAAGTAGTTGTGCACGTTTCCCATCGGGACTGTCCAACAGATCGGCAAACGTCTTATGCACCTGCTTGGCGGTACCCGGTGCCAGCAATGACAGGATGTAGAGCGAAGCCGCGTCGTAGCCAGCTATTTTAGTGCCCCCACGATTCCCAGTCAAGAAGGAAAAGATTCGGGGCGGTAACATTCCCCCAGTTCAAGTCGTTGTGCGCCGTCGTCCACTTTCTGACGGTCGGGTCGATCCTGCTACCGAAATACGCGAGCAGGCGATTCGTCACGTCCTCCTGAGTCAGCTCGCCGTGTTCCGTGTGGTGCCCGGCCAACGTGTCGAGTGCGTTCCGGAGATCAGTCCACCATTGGTCTGGCAGGTCCAGCTCGGCCCGTAGCTCCGGGGTCGCCGAGCACGGCATATCCACGACAAGGGTCATCACCTCGGCCCGAAGACGACATTCTCCCCACTCGTCATCGGTCTCCTTCCAATCGTATACAGCGAGCACCTCTGGTTTGGGTACGCGGATTATACTCACCGCTTCCTCGTTACCTGACCACCACTCTCCATGTGTCCACTTGCTCTGCGACCAGGACACTCTTAGCCAACGGCCATTATGAGTGCGACTGCCGATGGTCCGATCTCGCCATCCGAAGACAGGGTCTCCTACCAGTGCCACCGAAAAGTGTCTGGCAGCCTGATCAAGCCGTTGGCGCATCCATTCACGATGAGCGTCGTCAGCTGAGTTCATTCGTTACTTCCGGTGATCATAGTAGTAGGGCCAACACTTTTTCGGACTAGCATGGTATCCAGGAGGACAATGCGGATTGCAACTGCTTTTAGATGGGTCGCATCGTGACTGCGGATCGCACTTCTGGGGTCGATTAGGCTTGCCGATCTTCTCTTGTGTCATGGTCAGTGCCGAGTCGGTCACGATATCAGCCAAGGGGGTTACTCGGACGTTGCCCAAGGGCATCCACCGGGCGAACACACAAATGCATTCACCACTGCCATCGGCGCCATTGGGGTGATCATCATCCCAACTGCGCCCATGTCGCCGTTATCCGTAGCGATAGCCGCAAGAGTCAAGGCTGCGGGTCAGGACACCAGCAAGTCACGGATTACGGCGTCGGCGAGCAGGCGGCCGCGGGGAGTGAAGACCAGGCGGCCGATCGAAGTCAGGATGAGCAGGCCATCACGGACAGCGCGATCAGCGGCCTCCTGACCAGGACGCTCAAGGACCGCCACGGGCAGCCCATCGGCCAGCCGCAGCCCGAGCATCACCCGCTCGGTGTATCGCTGCCCCGCGTCGAGCACCTCCCGGTACGCTGCGGGAGAAACACCTTCGGCGAGCGCAGCGGCGTAGCGAGCCGGGTGCTTGACGTTCCACCAGCGCACGCCACCGATGTGCGAATGCGCCCCGGGTCCGGCACCCCACCAGTTCCCGCTCGCCCAGTAGAGGACGTTGTGCCGGCAGCAGGCCTGCGGAGAATTCGCCCAGTTGGACACCTCGTACCAGTGCAGCCCTGCCGCCGACAGCGCCGCGTCGACTTGCTCATATCGCTCGGCGAGCACGTCGTCGTCCGGTGCGGGCAGCTCGCCGCGGGCCACCCGGCGGGCCAGCGCGGTACCCGCCTCGACGATCAGGGCATAAGCCGACACGTGATCCACCCCGGCGGCCAGCACCGCGTCCAGCGAGGCGGCCAGATCGTCGCGGGTCTCCCCCGGTGTGCCGTAGATCAGGTCTAGGTTGACGTGCTCGATCCCGGCGGCACGGGCCTCGGCCGCGGCAGCCACCGGCCGCCCGGGGGTGTGGGCACGGTCCAGCACGGCCAGCACGTGCGGTGCGGCACTCTGCATCCCCAGCGATACCCGCGTGTAACCAGCCGCGGCGATCCCGGCGAAGAACTCCGGCGAGGTGGACTCCGGATTAGCCTCGGTGCTCACCTCCGCACCCGGTGCCACCCCGAGCGAGCCCTGGACGGCGTCGAGCACCGCAGCCAAACCAGAAGCGCCGAGCAGCGAAGGGGTGCCCCCACCGACGAACACCGTCTCGACGGCCACCGGCTCCCCCAGCACCCTGGCCGCGAGGTCCAGCTCACGGCGCAGTGCGTCCAGCCAGGAGGACGGCGAGCCGGCCCGCTCACTCGGCGTGTAGGTGTTGAAGTCGCAGTAGCCGCAGCGGGTGGCGCAGAACGGGACGTGCACATATACCCCGAACGGCGCCGCCCCCAGCCCACGCAGCGCAGCGGCAGGCAGCGCCCCGTCCAGCGGGACGCCGTCAGGGGCAACGATAGGAAGGACAGCCACGTGAGGATTGTCCCAACATGCGAGCGAGAGTGGTCCGCACTGCGAGAAAGTGGCAACCTGATGGGGTGACTGCGCCCGGACTCCTGCTGGTGGTTCGCCGCCATGTGGACTACGTCCGGGTATCTAGCGCACTTTGCCGCTCGATGAGCTGACGCCCCCACCCGACTGCATGTCAAAGCCGGCGCCGGGCGCGCCGGAATCCGGGTGTCAGCCCTGGTCACGGCTCACCGGCACTGGTGCTCCCCTCCGGAGGCACACCGAAATGTCCGCACCAACCCGCCGAGCACCCGCAGCAAAGGCCCGCCGTGGTGAGGGCCAGTGGGCACTGGGCTACCTCGAGCCGCTCAACCCGAACGAGCGAACCAAGAAGGACGACGACGGGCTCAACGTGCGGCACCGGATCGAGACGATCTACGCACACCGTGGTTTCAGCTCGATTGACCCCGCCGACCTGCGGGGCCGGTTCCGCTGGTGGGGCCTGTACACGCAGCGCAAGCCCGGCATCGACGGCGGGCGCACCGGCGCTTTGGAGCCCGAGGAGCTTGACGACGCCTACTTCATGATGCGGGTACGCATCGATGGTGGTGCGCTGAGCATCGAACAGCTCCAGGTACTCGGCGAGATCTCCCAGCTCTACGCCCGGGATACCGCCGACATCACCGACCGGCAGAACATCCAGTACCACTGGATCCGGGTCGAGGATGTCCCCACCATCTGGGAACAACTGGAGGCCGTGGGCCTGTCCACCACCGAAGCCTGTGGTGACTGTCCACGGGTCATGCTGGGCTCCCCGGTCGCGGGCCTCTCCGTCGAGGAGATCATCGACGGTACCCCGGCGATCGAGGAGATCAAGCGGCGCTACATCGGCAGCCCCGAGTTCTCCAACCTGCCCCGCAAGTACAAGTCGGCGATCTCCGGGCTGCAGGACGTCGCGCACGAGGTCAATGACATCTCCTTCATCGGAGTCGTACACCCCGAGCACGGCCCGGGGTTCGACCTATGGGTCGGCGGCGGGCTTTCCACCAACCCGAAGATCGCGCAACGCCTGGGCACCTGGGTGCCGCTCGACGAGGTGCCCGAGGTTTGGGCGGGGGTGACGGCGCTGTTCCGCGACTACGGCTACCGGCGGCTGCGCCACCGCGCCCGGATCAAGTTCCTGATCGCCGACTGGGGCGCCGAACGCTTCCGCGAGGTGCTGGAGACCAAGTACCTGCACCGCAAGCTGATCGACGGCCCGGCCCCCGAACCGCCGCCCGCCCCGATCGACCACATCGGCGTGCACCGGCAGAAGGACGGCAAGTACTACGTCGGCGTCGCCCCGGTAGCTGGCCGGGTGTCGGGCACCGCGCTGCTCGACGTCGCCAAGGCGGTAGCTCGCGCCGGATCGTCCCGGGTGCGGCTTACCCCCTACCAGAAGCTGGTCGTGCTCGACGTCGCCGAGTCCGAGGTGGACGGTCTGGTCACCGAGCTGGCCGGGCTCGGCCTGCACGCCGCGCCCACCCCGTGGCGGCGCTCGGTGATGGCCTGCACCGGCATCGAGTTCTGCAAGCTGGCGATCGTGGAGACCAAGAACCGGGCCATCACGCTGGTCGTTGAGCTGGAGAAACGTCTCGCCGACATTCAGTCCACCTTGGACACTCCGGTATCGGTGCACCTCAACGGCTGCCCGAACTCCTGCGCCCGGATCCAGGTCGCCGACATCGGACTCAAGGGCCAGTTGGTCACCGATGCGAACGGCAACCAGGTCGAGGGCTACCAGGTGCACCTGGGCGGTGGCCTCGGGCTGGACAGCGGATTCGGCCGCAAGCTTCGTGGTCACAAGGTCACTTCCGCCGACCTGGGTGACTACATCGAGCGCCTGGTCCGCGGGTACGCCGCCGCCCATGAGCCGGGCGAGCGGTTCGCCCAGTGGGTGGCCCGGGCCGATGAGGACGCCTTGCGATGAGTGAGTCCCGAGCGGCTCCGTTCTATTGCCCGTACTGCGGCGAAGAGGATCTACGACCCGAGGAAGAACCGCACGCCGCCTGGCGGTGCGCGGATTGTCTGCGGGTTTTCGTCGTCCGCATGGTGGGGTTGGCGGCGGTCGGCGACCAGCGGACCCGGGAGGTAAGGACATGACGATGCCATCCATCGCCAACCTGGAACGGTCGAGCCTGGAGCAACTGGCCGGGCGCGCCGGGCGCGAGCTCGAGGGTGCCCCGGCCGCGGAGATCGTGTGCTGGGCGGTGCAGACCTTCGGGGCCCGCTTCGCGGTCGCGTCGTCCATGCAGGACGCGGTGCTGGTGCACCTGGTCTCGCAGCTCGCGCCAGGCGTCGACGTGCTGTTCCTGGACACCGGATACCACTTCGCCGAGACCATCGGCACCCGCGACGCCGTGGCGGCGACCTACGACATCAACCTGATCACGCTGACGCCTGGGCAGAGCGTCGCCGAGCAGGACGCCGAGCACGGGCCGAAGCTGCACGACCGCAACCCCGACCTGTGCTGCGGGTTGCGCAAGGTGGCACCCCTGAACCGCGCCCTGGCGAACTACGACGCCTGGGCCACCGGGTTGCGCCGGGTCGAGGCGGTGACCAGAGCAGACACCCCCGTGGTGTCCTACGAGCCGAAACGAGGCAAGGTGAAGCTCGCCCCACTGGCAGCGTGGACCGATGCCGATGTCGACGACTACGTCGCCGAGCACGGCATTCTGCTCAACCCCCTGCTGACCGCCGGTTACCCATCGATCGGTTGCGCCCCGTGCACGCGAGCAGTGGCCGCCGGGGAGGACCCGCGCGCCGGGCGCTGGGCGGGTTCGGTCAAGACCGAATGCGGGCTGCACCGGTGAGCCGGGGCGCCACGGTCTGGCTCACCGGGCTGTCCGGGGCCGGCAAGACCACCATCGCCGACGCCGTCGCGAGCCACCTTCGAGTGAGCGGCCGGGACGTCGAGGTGCTCGACGGTGACGAGTTGCGTCGCGGCCTTTCCGCCGGGCTAGGTTTCTCCCGCGCGGACCGGGACACCCACGTCCGGCGGGTGGGTTTCGTGGCCGAACTGCTCGCCCGGCACGGCGTGATCGCGCTCGTACCGGTGATCGCCCCGTACGCGGCTACCCGCCACGAGGTGCGCACCCAGCACGACGGGCACGGCACCGCCTACCTCGAAGTGCACGTGGCGACCCCGCTGGCCGAGTGCACCCGCCGGGACGTCAAAGGGCTCTACGCACGGGCCGCCGTCGGCGAGCTGACCAGCATGACCGGCGTGGACGACCCCTACGAGGAACCCGACAAACCGGACCTTCGGCTGGACACCACCGGCCTGGACGTCCGCACCGCCGCGCGGCGGGTGCTGGACCTGCTCACCGAGAGGGGTATCACATGACGGCAGGCGTCGCAGCACTGTCCCCAGCACGGGTAGAGACGGACCATCTGGCCGCCTTGGAGTCCGAGTCGGTGCACATCATCCGCGAGGTGGCGGCTGAATTCGACCGGCCGGTGTTGCTGTTCTCCGGCGGCAAGGACTCCGCGGTGCTGCTGTATCTGGCGCTGCGCGCCTTCCACCCGGCGCCGCTGCCGTTTCCGTTGTTGCACGTCGACACCGGGCACAACTTCCCCGAAGTGATCACCTACCGGGACCGCCTGGTCGCCGACCTGGGGTTGCGGCTGCACGTGGCGGCGGTGCCGGAGTGGATCGATGACGGGCGGCTGACCGAGCGCCCGGACGGCACCCGCAACCCGCTGCAAACCGTTCCACTGCTGGACACCATCAACCAGTATCGCTTCGACGCCGTCTTCGGTGGCGCCCGCCGCGACGAGGACCGGGCCCGGGCCAAGGAACGCATCGTCAGCCTGCGCGACGCCTTCGGCGGTTGGGACCCTCGGCGGCAACGTCCCGAGCTGTGGAGCCTCTACAACGGCAGGCACACCGCAGGCGAACACGTCCGGGTCTTCCCGCTGTCGAACTGGACCGAGCTGGACATCTGGCACTACATCGCGCGGCGCGACGTGCGGATCCCCGGCATCTACTACGCGCACGAGCGGGAGGTGTTCGCCCGCGACGGGATGTGGTTGACCGCCGGTGAATGGGGCGGCCCGCGGCGCGGTGAGCAGCTGGTCACCAAGTCGGTGCGCTACCGCACGGTCGGCGACGCCTCCTGCACCGGCGCAGTGGAATCCACCGCCGCGACCATCGACGAGGTGATCGCTGAGGTGACCACGAGCCGGATCACCGAGCGCGGCGCCACCCGGGCCGATGACCGCCTGTCGGAAGCCGCGATGGAGGACCGCAAACGGGAAGGCTACTTCTGATGGCCGCGCCGACGTCCCGACCCCGCGAGCAGGTCTCGGTGCCGCGCCCCGGTGAGCCGATCTCGATCCTGCTCAGGCTGGTCACCGTCGGCTCAGTCGACGACGGCAAGTCCACACTGGTCGGGCGGCTGCTGCACGACACCCAGTCGATTCTCGCTGATCAGCTGGCCGCCGTGGACCGGGCGACGCAGGCCAGGGGCGGCGCCGTCGGCGACCTGCCGGACCTCGCGTTACACACCGACGGCCTGCGCGCCGAACGGGAGCAGGGCATCACTATCGACGTCGCCTACCGTTACTTCGCGACACCGATCCGCAAGTTCGTGCTTGCCGACTGCCCCGGTCACGTCCAGTACACCCGCAACACCGTCACCGGGGCGTCCACGGCCGAGCTGGCCGTGGTCCTGATCGATGCGCGCAACGGCCTGGTCGAGCAGACCCGCCGGCACCTAGCCGTCGCCGCCTTCCTGCGAGTGCCGCATGTGGTGCTCGCGGTGAACAAGATGGACCTGGTGGACTTCGACCGGCCGACGTTTCGCCGGATCGAGTCGGAGTTCGCGGCGGCAGCGACCTCCCTGGGAGTGCCCGATGTCCTCGCAGTGCCGATCTCGGCGCGGTACGGCGACAACGTCGCGACCCGCAGCGAGCACACCCCCTGGTACGAAGGCCCGACACTGCTCAAACACCTCGAAACGGTGCCCATCGGGCGCGAGGCGGTCGCCGAGCCGATGCGCTTTCCAGTGCAGTTGGTGCTGCGTCCCCGCACGTCCGAGCACCCCGACTACCGGGGCCTGGCAGGTCAGGTCGCCTCCGGAGTGCTGCAAGTCGGTGACGAGATCATCGCCCTGCCCTCCGGTGGGCGCTCCATCGTCGCCGGAATCGATACCCCCGAAGGGCCGATACCGCAGGCCATCGCCGGCCAATCGGTCACCGTGCTACTCGCCGACGAAATCGACGCCGGACGCGGCGAGGTACTGACCCACCCCGCGCAGCCGCCGCGGGTGGTGAACGAACTCGACGCGGACCTGTGCTGGCTCGCCGACCGCCCGCTGCGCCCCGGCGCCCGGGTGCTGATCAAGCACGGCACCCGTACCGTGCGCGCGATCGTGACCGAGCTGACCGGCCGGCTGGACCTGCACACCCTGCGCCACACCGACCCCCCCGAGACCCTGGAACTCAACGAGATCGGCGGCGCCCGAATCCGCCTGGCCGAACCTCTGGCGGTCGACACCTACGCCACCGACCGCCACACCGGCGGCTTCCTGGTCATCGACCTCGCCGACGGCAACACCCTGGCCGCTGGGCTGGTTGCATGACCGGTGTGTCGTGCTGACCTGCACAGCACCGGCGCTGGTGGCGGTGGCGCACGGCAGCCGTGACCCACGCTCGGCCGCCACGGTTTCGGCGCTGATCGACCAGGTACGATGGCTACGACCCGACCTCGACGTCCGGCTCGCCTTCCTGGACCTCTGCGCCCCCCGACTGGTCGACGTGCTGTCCACCGTCCCCCGCGCCGTCGTCGTGCCGCTGCTCCTCGGCCGCGCCTTCCACGCCAAAGTCGACGTGCCCAGCGAGGTGGCGCGCGCCGTGGCGGCCCGACCCGGGTTGGACGTGGTGGTGGCCGACGTACTCGGCCCCGACCCGCGGCTCGAAGCCGCAGCCCTGCGCCGCCTGGCCGAGGCCGGGGTATCACCGGACGATCCGGATGTCGGCGTCGTGCTCGCCGCCGCGGGTTCTCAGCAGGCCCTGGCCAACGCTGCGGTCGCCGCTGTCGCCGCTGCCTGGGCTCGGCGGACCCGCTGGATGGACGTGGTACCGGCGTTCGCCTGCGCGGCCGAGCCGACGGTGCCGCAGGCGCTGCAACGGCTCCGCGCGGCCGGTGCCCGGCGCATCGCAGTCGCCTCTTATTTTCTCGCCCCCGGCCTACTGCCCGACAAAGTCATGCGGCTGGCCCGTGACACCGCATTGCTCGCCGCCCCATTGGGCGCTGACCCCGCCGTGGCAGAGCTCATCGCCGATCGCTACCAGGCCGCCGCCGAATTCGCTATCACGAACCGCTCGGCCTGATCCCTGGTGGGTCCGTATGCTGGCACCGGACGCCGACACCGAAGCGCGACATGTTGAGCAGCAGGATATCTCTCTGCCTTCCGGTCAGGACGGCACCAGTGGCCGCCCATCCGGGCCGGGCAGCAGCAGCACCTCACCATCCGGGCGGCACCAGGACACCACCGAGTAGCTGGTCCCGAAGTCGATCGCAACGAGCGGATCGGTAACCATGCCGGGTGGCACTGCTCGCAGCACGGGTCGGGGCCGTCGTTCGGCACCGATCGGGGTCGCGGCCCGCCACTCATTGCGCTTGCGCGCGGAGACGATCTCCAACTGCTGCACGCCAAGCGGCTCGACGCGGGAGTGCGGTCGCTGAGTCGGCTTGCCGTGCGTGGTGGCGAGCGCGGGTACCTGGGTGGACAGATAGGCGTCGAGCTCATAGATGGTCCGGCAGCGGCCCTTCTCGCCGAGTGCGGCGCACAACGCCTCGGTGAAGATTCCCGACCTGATGTCGTCCGCCTCGTAGGACACCGCACCGGGTCGGCAGGAACAGAATGACACCACACCCGGTGGGCACAACGCTTGCACATCGACGTGTAGCAATGCCGTCCCCACTGATTTACCCGCATCGACCACATTGCGGCAGGCGTCAAGGAACAGCACAACATGCGGGGCGGCAGCAGCGCCGAGGTAGCGCACTACGGAGTCGAACCGCAGCGCCGTGTCCTCGATCGCGTCGCGGACGCAGTCGATCGGCAGTAGGTACTGGGTGGTGTCGGGAGCCTGAAACCCGTGGCCGCTGAAGAAAAAGTACAGAATGCCTTCGTCCGGACCGCTCGCGGTCATCCGGGTCAGGTACCGCAGCAGGTTGGTACGGGTGGGGCGATGACTGTGCGGCATGTCATCGTGCAGGACAACCAGCTGTGACTCATCGACTCCGCACGATGTGCGCAGCACATCGGCCACCCGTGCCGCGTCATGGTGCGCGTAGCGCAAAGGTGCGATGTACCCTTCTCGCCGTCCACTGAATCCTCGATGTACACGACAGGGATGCCCGCTTCGAGGTGAGCTGTCATAACCTCCACGCTCCCCATTCGCCAGCTGTTGACCAGGCCATACGGTACCTCCTGGGATCCCCACGATGTGGCCTCTACCAGTGCACGGTGTGTCCGACTTCAGTCAGCCAGCCGTG
The DNA here is from genome assembly GCA_052390495.1 of Pseudonocardiales bacterium. Lineage (GTDB taxonomy): Bacteria > Actinomycetota > Actinomycetes > Mycobacteriales > Pseudonocardiaceae. Next base: position 7,052 of record JBQTGW010000072.1, on the reverse strand, counting down.
GGATTCGCCACAGCCCGCCAGTCCATCCGTCGGCCACGGCCTGTCGACTGGGCGGACAGCGAGTATCTGTGCCGTCAACGCAGGCCGAGCACGGTTATCAGAGCTTCGTCGATACCCCAGATCTCCTCCGCAGTGAGGTGGCCGGCCAGCTCGCCGAGGCGTCGGACATCTACCGCGCCGAGCTGCTCGACGAGCACGCGAGTGGTGGCGCCATCGATCTCGACCTCGGGGCGAAACGAGGCGGAACGTGCGCTACGCGATGTAGGTGCGACAACCACGACTGAACGAGGCAGGAGCTCATCAGCATGCACGAGCACCCCGTAGCGCTCGCCGTGTTGCTCGTGGCCGCTGCCTCCTGGCGGGCGGAACCGGTAGACATCACCCCGCAGCACGCAGTGACTCCATAAAGCTCGCGACGGACAGCATTTCCTGCCGATCGGCCTCATCGGCCTCAAGCGCAGCGGCTTCAGCGGCCAGTTCCTGACGGTGACGTAGCCGCTGGGCAGCAGCGATCAGCGCCGAGCGGATCGCCTCCGACCTGCTCATTCCCGCCGCTTCGAGCGTGCGCAGGGCACGCTCAGCCTGATCATCAAGCCGTACAGAGATCGCGTGAGCCATACGCGAATGGTATCACTAATCGTGATACACAGACGACATGTGGGCGGTGCGGAAGGTAGACATCGATCGACCCCACCATGTGACCAGCTCTCTACTCGCTTTGCTCTTGGTGCATTTCACGAGTTCTCCCGTTCGCTCAGCGCCGCGAACCTGGCGCGTCCCTCGCAGGTGAGCGCCGCCCGGCTCAATCCGCCGCTGTACGGGTCCGGTTCGGCGAGGGTCAGCAGGTCGGCCTCGACCAGTTCGTCGAAGACATCGAGCAAGAAGCACGGCACGCGGCGCCCCCGGTCGTAATAGCGGCCATCCAACCGCGCGATCCCACCTCGGTCGACACGGCGCAATGCCAGCCAGGCGAATAACTCAGGCCCGGCCAAGCGGCCGGGACGCCACGGGGAGCGCAGCGGGGCGGGCGAGGTCGCCACGAGGCACCTGCCAGAATGGCCCGCGCCATGGCGACCACATCGTCCTTTTCCAGCCGCACCCCGAATTTGTGCACGCCGTGCGGATGAAGTGCCCATATGCCGCCGATTTCACGAATCACGACGAGCTTGCACAGGTCGCCGTCATCGGTTCGATGCCCGTCCACGACAACTCGGTTGGTTTCGTTCTGACGCTGCATCACAATGTCCGTCATGTCGTCCCTCTCTCGGAAGTGGAGTGACCGGACCGGCGACTTGGGGGGAGGGAGGCAGCGCCGGTCCGGTCATAGCCCTGGGCAATGTGTATCTGCCGGGGCGGAGCAAAGTAGACCAGCGCGACACAATACAAGACCATTTTTTCACGTTTCGCTATGATTCGACAGAACTGTTCTTGGTACTACGAAGCGAGCCCGGGGAGTCTTTCATTTCGGGTGTACGCTTCACTTCACAGCAAGGAGGATCTCCGATGACCGAGGGCATCACCGGGTCGACGGTGCCGCGGCGCCAGCTCGGCCGGAACCTGCGCAACCTGCGGGGTCAGAGTCGGCTGACGGTGCGGGCGGTCGCCAAGGAACTGGCGTGGTCCGAGCCCAAGATCTGGCGCATCGAATACGGCCAGACCGGTACCCGCCAGCTCGACGTGGAGGCCCTGTGCCGCATCTACGGCGTACTTCCCGACATGACCGAAGCGCTCATGGCCCTGGCCAAGGAGACCAAGGCCCGCGGCTGTTGGCACTCGTTCGGCGACGTCATCCCCGAGTACTTCGACGTCTACATCGGGTTGGAGGAGGCCGCGTCGCACTTCTTTTGGTTCGGGTCCGAGCTGGTACCCGGCCTGCTACAGACCGAGGACTACGCCCGCGCTATGATCCAGTTGGATAACCCAGGCGTGGGCGACGCGGAGATCGAGCGACGGGTGCAGGTCCGGATGGCCCGGCAAACCCTGCTCACCAGAATCACCACCCCACCTACACTAAACATCGTGCTCAACGAGGGGCACTACACCGCCCGGTCGGCGGCCCCATCGTCATGGCGCGCCAACTTGAGCGGCTACTCGAAGCCGGTGCGCTGCCCACCGTGTCGGTCCGAGTACTTCCGTTCGCCGCCGGACTGCACCGAGGCATCATGTCCGGGCCATTCGAGATTCTGCGGTTCCCACTCAACGGCAACGGCCAGGAGACCGAACCGCCCACGGTCTACGTCGAGGGGCTTCACCGGAGCGTTGTACCTAGACAAGCCGTACGAGATCGAGCGTTACGACGCAGTTTCACCAACATCTGGGAATCATCTCTGGACGAGGCGGCTTCCGGGGAACTGATCACCCGAATGGCAAAGGAGCTAGAAAAGTGAGCAACAACCTGTCAGGCGCTATCTGGCGCAAGAGCAGCCGCAGCAACGGCCAGGCAAGCTGTGTCGAGATCGCCGATCTGAACGGCGGCTACCACGCCGTGCGGGACAGCAAAAACCCAACCGGACCTGCCCTGATCTTCCCCCGAACACAGTGGTCCGTATTCACCACCGGTCTCCACACCGGCCAGTTCGACTGAGCTTGTCCCTTCAGCACGGACACCTGCTCTGAGATGGCAGCGGGTACCAGGAACGGTGTCGATATGGGCCCTCTGCAAGGTGTTGTCGTGCCTCCTGGGAGACTGGTCGGGAGCGCACGGGATAACAGGCATGTCGGCAGCGGAGGACAAACTTGATGTTACGGCGCGCACGCAGGTGGCTGCATCGCGTCACGACGGGAACAGACGGGGGGCAGCTAACGATCTGGGCAAGCATCGCCTTGGCGGCTGGAGCCTTGCCAGACCTGCTCCTCGGTATCAGTAGCACGCTCGGGCTGCCCCAGTACTCCCTGCTCCTCGTCGGGTGGGCCATCGCTGGCCTGTTAGCGGGAATCTATTTCTTCGAAAACTCTCGTCGTCGGGGTATTGCGATTTTTGTGCACCTCCCCGGACGTGGCGACGCAGATTCGCCGCTAACCGAGCTAGGGAAGTTCGCCGACCTCGTTTCCAACAAGCACCGGACGTGGTTTCGTACCGGTCCAGAGCCACCGGAGGAACGACTACAGGACGCCGCCGATCGAGTACGCTGGACGTTCGCCACTATTGAGCATCGACTTGCAGAAAGCGCCGTTACTGGGTTCGCAAGTGAACCACTTTTCCTTTACCTCCAGTGCCGACAGGAAGAGGCCGTCGAACTCGGTCGCCGACTACACGCATGGGTAGTCGGTCAAGGCGTGGGCGACGCCTTATTTGCACGTACTTCTTTGGAAATCCGGTATGTTTCGCACTTCTCTGACCGTGACGATGTACACCGGATCAACCTCTCAAAGTCCTTGTCAAGTGTTGTCGATAGATCGATATGTCAGATTGATACGATCGAGTTCTCAACCACGGCTACGCACGCCGCACGTCCCGCTCGGGTCGCCCTCATCCTTCGCGCCGGTCACAGGAGTCAGTCAGATCCCCAGGAATTCATCGACACAGCGCAGCGTGCGGCTGCAGGTGATACGTCCACGCACTATGACGTGACCGAGGCCGACTGCTGCTCTTGGGCATTAGTCGTTCAGATCGATTCTGCACAGCTCATTGCACACCTGCGGGACGGAATCGCCCACACCGTCGTCGCCGACATCCGAGCTGCCTACCGCAGCCTGTGTCGAGAAAAATTTGGAGACGATTCCATACCGGTCCGCATTCTCTCCGACGGCCCCAATACCTTACTCATGGCCATAGCTGCCGTCATCGGTAATGTACGGCTCATTCGATGGAACGCAATGCAAACATCCCCGACCACTTCGGAGCTGTTTGCATTGATAGATGGTGATGATGTTGGTGCCCGGATGGAGCACTTGCTCCTAAACGACGAGCGATTAGAAGCCGTACGTTACAGCACCGCAGCCGACGGCGCCATGTCCAGCCTTGTAAACCAACTAGGAAAGCTACCGGGCGTCACCCATCTCAGCACGGGCGGAGACAGCGCGTTGTTCTTGCTGGACAGAAGTTCCGTACAAGCATTCGCCGACGAGTTATCACATCAGCGAGCCGCCCTCGATTTTTGAATCTCATGCGGCATTGGCGAAAGTACCAGCCGCGCGTTCGTCGCGCTTCGGTTAGCCAAGACATCCGGCAAGAACCGCACCGAGATTTACTAAGGAACTTGGAAATTAGTTTCACTGCGAGCATGCAGCCGGACCATCGCATGGTCTGGTCCAGGGTGGCACGGTGCTGGTCACCAGCCTATTTCACTACCCTGGCCAGCTGAGGTTGTAGAGCCGTCGTGCGTTACCGCCAGCGATCATCGCGGCAATGCGCTGAACGTCCTGCTCGCTGGCCTCGTCGGCACGCCGCCAGCCGTCGAGCACCTGATGCACCGCGCGCCGGAACCGCAACGCGGCAAGGTAATACAGCTCGGCCAGCCCGAATGCATCGGAAGAATAGAGCACCTTGCCGAACGGAGCGATCTCGAGCACTTCCGCGAGCAACTCGGAAGCTCGCGCCCCGGCGAACGTCGACGCGAGACCCACATCGAGATAAACGTGACCGAACACGTGCGCCAGCCAGGCCGCCTCCCGATGGTAGGGGTAGCAATGCAGCAAAACTACCGGCGTGCCGGTGGCTGCGGTGGCTCGGCAGAACCCGGTGAGCAAAATCGGATTCGCCCGGTGCAGATCTTCGTCGCTGTCCCCAAACCCAGTGTGCAGTTGCAGTGGCAACCCGGTGTCCACCCCGCACCACAAAACGTGCCGGAGCAGTACCGGATCGGCCAGCCGAGCACCAGGCCGCTGCGGCAGCCAGGCCGCGGCGGCGGTCCGCACCTCCGCGTCGGTTGGCCGGGCGGGATCGACGTCGAAGCCGTGCCGGTAGGCCAGGATCGACTTACAGCCGACAGCGGCGACCGCCCGATGAGTGATCACCTCGGCCACCGCCAGCGGATAGTCAGCAGGTTCGACACCGGTGTCAGCGACCTGCTCGGCCACCACCTCAAGTCTGAGTACCTCCGACACCGATGCCCCAGCCGCCACGCCCAGCTCGGCCAGCCCGAGCAACTCGTCGCAACGCCAGCCCGTGTCGACGAGCAACGCGCCGGTCCCAGACGCAGCCAGCAACCGGTGATTCGCCTCGCTAGCTCCCAACTCAGCACGCCGGGCGAGGTAGTCCAGCGCCGGGGCGCGCGGCGGCAGGTCGAGTACCGGAGCGCACCAGCGGCGTACCGAAAGCCCGAGTGCGGAGTCGAACGGATCAGCTCCCGGCGCTGGCGCCGTCGCCTCGGTGAGCAACGCACCGAAAGCCACCGCGTCCGGCGCCCCCATCAAGACACTGTGGCAATGGTGATCGATCAAGCGCAGCTCCTGCACCCAGGATGGTGGCGCACCCACCTCACCCACCGGGCTCAATACACCCACCGGGAGGCGCTGACGATCTCCTCGGGGCTGACCCCGGCGAACCGCTCGATTTCCGCGCGGCGCACCGCAACCACCGTGTCCGCCAGCTCAGGCCCGAATGCCTCGGTCAGCACCGGCTCGGCGACAAATGCCGCTACTGCGTCATCCAGCCGCTCCGGCAGTCGGGCGACCCCACGGGCAGCCCGCTCATGGTCCGACCAGCTTGCCGGGTCGACGTCCACCGGCTCGGGCAGCGTCGCCTCCTGCTCGATCCCAGCCATCCCACACGCCAGTAACGCGGCGAGCAGCAGATACGGGTTGGCGCTCGCGTCGACACACTTCACTTCGACGTTGGCCGACTCGTGCTGATCACCGACCGAGCCGGTGATCAGCCGTACCGCCGCCTCCCGGTTCTCCCAGCCCCAGCAGCCAAACACCCCAGCCCAACGCGAAGGAGCCAACCGCTGGTAGCTGGCTACGCTCGGCGCACCGATTGCAAGCAGCGCAGGCAGCCGTGCCAAGATCCCGGCGACGAAAGCCTCGCCCTCCCCGGTCAACCCGTAACGACCTTGGCCGCCGCACATGAGGTTGCGGCCGTCGCGGGACACCGACAGGTGCACGTGACCACCGTTACCGACACCACCCGCGATCACGCTCGGCGCGAACGTCACCCGCAGCCCGTGTCGCGCAGCCACCGCCCGGATCGTGGTACGCACCAGCACGGTCGTATCGGCGGCAGCCACCGGCGATTCCGCTGCCACCGAAATCTCCAGCTGGCCCGGCGCGAATTCGGGGTGAAACTGGGCGACCTCCACACCCTGCGCGGCCAGCGCACGAAGCAGATCCGCAGCATAGTCAGATCGCTCGATCAGCCGAGTCATACCGTAGGCAGGCCCGGCCATCGCCGACACCACTTCGTCCTTTGATCCAGCGTCCAGCACCCACTCGACTTCAAACGCAGCCTGGGCGGTCAGTCCGGCCGCAGCCAGCCGGTCGGTGAGCCGGGCCACCAGCGCACGGCTGCATTGCACATGTCGCTTGCCCTCCTGGGTCCACCGATCCACCGGCGCCCAAGCCCACCCGGGCTGGGCAGCCAGCGGCACCAACCGGGCCAAATCGGGAAGCAGTCTCAGGTCACCGACCGGCCCCCCAGAATAGCGGCCGGTAGTGATCGAATCATCAGGCAGGAAAAAATCAAACAGCGGTGTGGCCCCGACGCCCCAAGCCGCCGCACGCGCCAAGGCGGCCGTCGGAACAGCCTTCATCCGGGTGACCCCACCAGTATCTACCCAGGTCAGCGCCACGCCAACGACACCAGCGCCCGCCAACCGCTCGGCATGCCAATTTCCCTGCGTGGCGCGCTCAGCCCGATCCAACTGGTCCATGGCCCACCGTCCGAAACATGTCTCAATTTCATGATCGAAGGAAAACCGGTACTGCCACCATCAACTATGACTTTCTGACCATCGATAGGCTAAAACACCATAAGGGGCCCCTGGGGTGGGGGCCCCTTATGGTGGGGGTGGTGTTCGGCGGTGTCCTAGTCTCCCACACCCTGGCGGGTGCAGTACCATCGGCGCTGGAGGGCTTAGCTTCCGGGTTCGGGATGGGTCCGGGCGTTTCCCGCT
>JBQTGW010000071.1:0-7236 GCA_052390495.1 Pseudonocardiales bacterium | reverse complement strand
GTCGCCCCGTCCGGGATGGGCACCACCGGCGCAACGAGCTGGCGGGTGCCCAGGCCGAGGAACGCGGCGCTGAGCCCGAGTGGCTCGTCTCCGGCCCGCATGACCGAACGGCCCGCGTCGCACGCCGCTAGCACGACCGTGTGCGGTACCGCGTCAAGCCGCTCCAGGTCGTAGACCGTCAGCGGACCGTCGGCCAGGCGCAGCGAGCTGAACAACGGGTTGTCACCGCGGATCTGGCCGTGCATGGCGAGATGGGCGACGCTTGCGCCACGCAGGGCCGCCCCGACCGCCTCCACCGTCGCCGCAGCGCCCGACAGGCTGATCGACGTACTGCCGTAGACGCCTGCGATCGTCTCGACCTCAGCCTGCGCGCCAGGGAGATCCGGCCCCGCCGCGGCGAGCATGAGGCCACTAACAGCGGCTGGGCCACCGACGAGGGGGTGCTGCGCCGCGTACCACAACGTCGCCGAGGGGGCTAGCGTGACGGGACGCCCGACGCAGGAGGGCAGGGTCGACCACGGTACCGACGCCACGGCACCCGTCGGTACCAGCACGAGTGCCCGGTCGCCGGTGCGGTCGATTAACGGGTGCAGCAATGACTCGTCAAGCTCCTCGGCGCAGCGTCGCAGCCCGGCCCAGCCCACCCCGTTGGTCTCCACAGGCCGGGCCGTGACGAGCCGATACAGGGCGAGGGACAGCGCGTCGGCACGCCGACGCACCGGAGTCACGTCGCCGAGCCGATGCAGCCGGAGCTCGCCTTCGACCAGCGTGACGGCGTGCAGAACCCCGTCGACCTCCAGGAACTCGATGAGCGCGGCTCCGCCGAGCGCAGTACTCAGGACCCCAGCGCCCACGACCCCAGCGCCAGCGACCGCGCGACGAGATGGTGGCTCCGGCTCGCCCGGTCGCTGGCGGCAGTGGTCCCTGATCGACCGCTCCAGGCCGGCCTGGTGCTGCAGGAGCTTGCCTGCCCGGTTGCCGCTACGGTGGGCCTGCTCGATGTCGGCGACGGTGGCCCGCAGCTCGGCGAGGTGGCGGGCCAGGACCGGGTCCTCCGGTGGGCTGATCGTATGCAGCAGGCGCTGAGCGCGGCCCCGCTCCGCCCAGCGCAGCACCTGATCGGCTCGGCCGTCCTGCAGGGCCACCCGCAGGGCGAGCCGGGTGAGCTCGGTGCGCCGCCCCGCCACCGAAGCGCGCAGGTCGCTCGCCCCCAGCGAGGCCTGGTGCTCGTCGAGGATGCGTAACCCGGCGGTGACCGCCGAGACGGCACCGCGGGGGTTTCCCTCGGCGAGTCGCAGCAGAGCCTCGCCGTGCCAGGCATGGGCGCGCATCGTCACCGGGCCTCGATGCCTGCGCCTGCTCACGATGCGCAAGTGGTTGCGGGACACCTCGATGTTGCCCCGATCGAGGGCGAGGCGCCCGGCGAGCAACCGCGCCTCCACGGCGGGGGCGGACCAGCCCGCGGTGTCGAGTGCGTCCGCGACCGCCGCCGCATCCGACGGCCGCACCGGTGCCGACCCGGCGCTGGCCAGTCGAGCCATCAGTAGCTGCAGGCGGGCGAGTGCCGCCCAGGCGGACCGCTTCTGGCGGTCGAAGGCGCGGACCGCCCGCCCAGCCTGGTCCAGGGCCCGTTCCGGGTCACCGTCCAGCGCCGCGGCCCGAGCCAGCAGCAGGCGCGCCTCGGCCAGCGCGACCTGACGGTGGTCTCGGGTGAGCTCGGCGACCGCCTGCTCGGCGGCGATCCGTGCTTCGTAGGACAGACCCACGGACAGCAGCAGCTCACTGCGGTCGGTGAGCAGCGAGCCGAGCTGCCCCCCCAGGGCGCGGTAGCGCCGCTCCGCGTCGTCGAGGTGGCGCAGGGCAGCGGGCACGTCGCCGCGCCGAACGTGCAGGAAAGCGAGGTTCTCCGTGACAATGCCGGCCGACAGCGCCAACCCCGCCGCATCGCACAGCCGGGCGGCTTCCTGCAGGTCCGCCTCTGCTGCGGGGTAGGCATGACGGAGGATGTGCACGACTGCGCGGTTGGCCAGGGTGCGCTGGATCCATTCGACGTCCCCGGCCTGGCGTAGCGCGGGCAACGCCCGCCGGTACCCGATCAATGCCTCGTCATACCGCCCGAGGAAATAGTGGACGACCGCGCGCTGCGCGAGGGCACGGGCGCGCACCGCCCCGTCCACATCGACGAGTGATGCCTCCGCCTCCCGAAGCGCGCGACCGAACTGGCCACGTCGGCAGAGCACGAACGCCAGTGACATCCGTGCCTCCGCAACGAGGACCGCAGCCCGCGCCCGCCGACCCAGCGCTACGGAGCTGCGCAGATGGGGGATCGCCTCGTCCAGGTCGCCCACGTAGGTCCACGCCAGCCCCAGCGCCCGCTCCGCCACCGCCTCAGCAGCTGGATCATGATCTTCCCGGGCCGCCAGGAGCGCCTCGCGAGCCAGCCGCAATGACTGGTTGGGCGCGACCTGGACCAGACGCAGCGCCTCGGATGCGAGGTCGTCTGCCGCTGAGGCCGTCGCGGGGAGGGGGCTCACACCGCGACCCCCATGTCCCGGGCGAGCAGCGCGGCCTGTACCCGGTCGGCCACGCCGAGTTTGCTGAACACCCTGGAGAGCTGGTTGCGCACCGTCTTCTCGCTCAGGCCGAGGTGGCGGGCGATGCGCGCGTTGCTCTCGCCGGCCGCGAGCAGGGTAAGGATCTCGTACTCGCGCGGGGTGAGCTGGTCCAGCGGCGGTGGTAGCCGGTCGGGCTGACGCCGGGTGGCCGTGAAGATCGCCACTGCGATGCGCGGGCCGAGCACCACGCCGCCCGCGGCCACCGTCCGCAGTGCGTCGACGACGGTCTCGGGGTCGGTGTCCTTCAGCAGGTAACCACGCGCGCCCGCTTCGAACGCCCGCACGATGACGTCCTCGTCATCGGCCATGGTGAGCACCAGGACGTGGGTGTCGGGGTGCGCTCGCAGGATGGTGCGGGTGGCGTCGATCCCGTCACCGTCGGGCAGCGCGACATCCATCGCCACCACGTGAACCTGCCGGATGGCTGCTTCTTTCACCGCCTCGGCGACCGTTGCGGCCTCGGTGACCTCTTCCACCCAGGGCTCCCCCTCGAGCATCGCGCAGAGTCCCCGCCGCACGACCGGATGGTCGTCCACGATCAATACCCGCAGGTGTTCCCGCACGCGTTGCTCCCTCCCGACAAGCCCGCAAGCCCTCTCCCAGGTAAACGCCGCGTCGCCGGGGTAGTTCTCTTGGACGCCCACAGTCTCCCCCGATGAACTGTGAGCTGCACCCCGCTTTGCTGAAGAGCCGGTGTGAAAGTACCGCCATAGATCATCCCGCCCAGTAGATCTTGTCGTGCCTGACCCCGCACCGGGCGAACATCCCAGCGCTGCGGGGTCCCAGCCCCATGACCACGGGACACACCGAGGCCGACTGTTGCTAGCAGGAGTCGGCCGGGCAGGTGCCCGGCCCGAGCAACAGGAGAGACCCGACATGAACCACATTCGTACCCCCCAAGCCGCCGCTATGGGCACCGACCTGCACGATTCCTACGTTGTGTCAGGTGGCTAGCGCTCTGAGGCCGCGGCCCGAAGTAGACAGCGGGCACGGCGCTGTGGAAGCTCCGCATCGTTGTCCCCACCCTCGATCGCCTTGGTGCAATCCTCGGCGGCGGCCTGCGCGTTCGTAAGCCAGCGATCGGTTCGCCCACAGCGCCGGATCGTCGCTGATCTCAAGCGCCCGCGTCAGGTCCTCGATAGCCGCCGCTGTGTCACCGGCGTCGAAGGCGAGCGTGGCCCGTGCCGCCAGGGCGGCTATCAGCGACGGGTCGAGACGCAACGCGGCGTCGAAGGCGGTGCGCGCCTCATCGAGCCGGTCCTGTTCCTGCGCAATGAGCCCGCGTAAACAATGCAGATGCGGCTGCGACGGGTCCAGCCGCAGTCCGGTCTGCTGCGGGCCCCTTGCTTGGAGCGCTGTTCGAATCGCTTGTCACGCCTCAGTGTCCGCGGGTACGCCCAGGCGGCTGAAGCCACTGTGCATCACCTGCGCACCCGCAACGGCGACCACGAGGTCGACCTCATCGTGGAGCGCGACGACGGCCGGGTGGTGGCGAAGGAGGTCGTCGTGATCACCACTGGGCGGCACGCCTACCGTCGCGCTGACGGAATCGCCGTGGTCCCGGCCGCGCTACTCGGTGCGTGAGGATGAGCGATCTCGGAGGGCGACGGTCTGCTGATCGTCGCTGATGGTCAGCCGCCACTGAGTCAATGGCGGCTCACCCTGGTCGCACCACCATTGATAGGCGGTTTCAATCTCTTTCCACAGGTGGCGTGGGCCGTGCTGGCGGATCTGGTAAGGGCCGCCGGAGCGGTCGTAGCGGGCAATCGCCCATGATCCGGTCACCTGGTCGGCGAACCACAGGTGGTGGTGCGGGTGAGTTGCGGTGGGTGGCCGGTGACCCCATCGGCAGGTGGCTATCCGGGTGCTGATGGCCCACCGCACATCGACAGTTCTGGCGACCAGCCACGGCGGCGTCGTGGTCTGAATGACCTCAGTGCTGGGGTCCTGGTCGTCGAAGTCCACCCCGGACAGATCGGCGTAGCGGGTGCGGTGCTGGCGCAGCGGCATGAACCCCACCGCAGTGACGGGGCTGCCGGTGGCGATTCCGTCTTTATTGACGGTGAACCGGACCAGCGGGCCGCTGCCCACATAATCGGTGCGCATCGGCGCCACGATGACACCGCCGGGTCTGCTCTGCCGCACCCACTCATACGGCAGCGCGCCTAGCGAGGCGGCGACGGTGGCGATCACCCGGTCATAGGGGGCACCGTCGGGCCACCCCGCCGCACCATCGCCGATGACCGTGGTGACGGGGTAGCCCGCGGCGTCCAACGCGGCCTTCGCCGCCCCGGCGATCACCGGGTCGATCTCCGCTGTAGTCACCTGCGCAGCGCCCAGACGGTGCGCGAGCAGAGCGGCGTTGTAGCCGGTGCCCGTGCCGATCTCCAAAACACGCTGATCTTCGCCTACGTCCAGCCGGTCCAGCATGATAGCGACCATGGCGGGTTCGGACGCCGAACTGGTGCGATGAGTGCCGATAGCAGGCCAGACCGTAGTGCCGTCATCGAACTGCGTCACGATAGCCACATTGGAATAGACCCACTCCAGCCATCGATCCGGATCAGTGTCCCGATCCACCGGCTGGGGCACTCCGTCAGCGTCGTCCACCCAGATCCTGGCAGGCAGAAACCTATGGCGGAGCACCGCCAGAAACGCCTCCCGCCAGGACACCGGAAGCACACCAGCGGTCTCCAGCACGGCGACCAAATTCTCAGTCGTCGTCATCCTGGCCATACTCGCCGTACTGGCTGGGGTCGATCTGCTTGGCCGTGTCCTCGTGGACATGCCCCTCCCGATCGTCCTCGTGCCTGCCGGGCTTGTCTTCCTTGTCTTCGTTCTTGTCTTCGTCCTTGTCCTTACCCATCGTGATCTCCTCTTTCCGGGGTTGGTGTGCCAGCGTGACGTAGCCACTGCACCTTCATGAAGCGCCTGATCAGCCAGGACTGGCCTGCCCTGCCCACCTAGTGCTTGTCACTGCCGTTCAGGATGCGGACCGCGTTGTCGGGTTCATCGAGCCACACCCACTGCTGTCCGTCACGGATCTGGAAGCCGAACCGATCGAGTCCTGGTTCGCCTTGTTCGTACCACCAATCGTAGGCCGCTTCGACTTCATCCCAGAGTTTGCGGGGGCCGAGCTGGCGCACGGTGAACGGGGCCGGGTCATTGAGATTGGCGTCCAGTTGCGCCCACGAACCAGTCGCGCCGTGGTCCAGCTCCAGGTTGTGGTGCAGCGTGCCGTGCTGGTCCCATTTGACGATCAGGCAGCAGGAGGCCAGGCGCGCACCGATCGCGAAATTACCACTTTTTTCCGGGTTCAGCATCCGGTCCAGATCGCGGCCACGGCAATCGGTAGTGCTGATCTCGGCGCGCTCGATATCGGTGTCCGCAGGCCGCCAGCCGTAGAGTGCGCGGCGTTGGCTGCGGATGCGCATGAAGGCGAGATCGCCGCAGAACCGGCCGGTAACGGTTTCGTTCTCGCTCTTGTGCAGGGTCAGCATGACCCCGTTGGACCAGTCCGTCCCCCAGGGGGTCACCAGCAGACCACCGGACCGGAGCTGGTCGAGCCAGGCACGGGGCACCACCTCGCGGATCGACGCGGTGCAGATCACCCGGTCGTACCCGGCGTCGGCCGGGTACCCGGCCAGGCCGTCTCCGGTGACCACGAGCGGCGGGTACCCGGCCTTGGCCAGGGCGCGCCGGGCATGCTCGGCCACCTGCGGGTCCACTTCGATCGTGACCACCCGGCCGCGCGGACCCACTCGGTGGGCCAACAGCGCCGCGTTCCAGCCGGTACCGGTGCCGATCTCCAGCACGGCTTGCCCCGGCCGCACATCGAGGGCATCCAGCATCTCCGCGACGATGCTTGGCGCACTGCACGAGCTGGACGGAAAGCGACCCCTCTGGCCAGGCTGCACATCACCAAGGTTGACCTGCGTGATGATAGGTGCGTTCGCCGACACCGCAGCATGCCAGCCGTCCGGGTCGGCGTGCCTGGACAACGCCACGAAACCGTTACCGTCGTCGACCCAGATCGTGTCCGGGATGAACGGCGCCCGCGGCACTTCACCCAGCAGAGCTTCCCACGACGGGAAATCGACGGTGGTCACTTGTCGTCCTCGCTGTGCCTACCGCCGCTGGACTCGTTCACGTCTTTGGTAGTCGCGTGGTCGTAACCGTCCTTCTTGTACCCGTCATAGGTGCGGTTGTCCTCGTGCTCGCCAGGCTTGCCGTCGTCCTTGTCCTTACCCATCGCGATCTCCTCTCTCCGGGGTCGGTATGCCAGCATGACGTAGTCACTGCAACCCTGGGTCCAGTGGGCCACTCATACCGCAGCACAGGATTACAGCGCCGGGCGGGAGAAGACCAGCACGAACCGCACTAGTGATGCCTGCTCTGATGTTGTCGGCCGCATCGTGGTATAGGAGATCGGCGGTACCTATGGTCGCCCGGATCAGATTCCGACCGCGCTCGATAACGCGACGGCATCGGCCATCTCCTGTCTTAACCTCGGTCGAGGCCGCTACGTGGTAACCATGGTGAGGCGGTCGCGGAGTTCGGCGACGCCGGGGCTGGTGTGCAGGGGTTCGAGCACGGTGTTCAGAATGCGCAGCCGATCGTG
>JBQTGW010000070.1:0-7347 GCA_052390495.1 Pseudonocardiales bacterium | reverse complement strand
GTGTGCTGTGCATGAGTCACGGTTGGTTCCCGCGATCGTCGGGATGGAGGTGCCCTGGACCCTGGCAGGTACGGTGGCCGTAGCGCAGGACTGGCTGTTGGGAGGGTTGATGGATCGTCGCGTGTTCCTGGCGGTGAGCGGCCCGGCCCTGACCGACCTCGCCTGGACTGCGGTGAACACCGAACCGGCTCGGTTGGCCGCTGCCCTCAATGGTGGGCAGGTGGATGTCACGTTGATCGCTCAGGTGGAGGAGTCGATTCCCCGGCTGCGTCAACTCGATGACCGCCAGGGCGGGGGCGGCGCGGCTCTCTTCTACGTCAATACCCAGTTCCAGACCGTCGCCCACCTCCTTCATACCGCCGGGCACGGCGGGCAGATCACTCGGCGGTTGCTGGTCGCGTGGGCTGAGCTCGGGCAGCTGGCCGGGTGGATGGCGGCCGATGCCGAACGGCACGGGCTGGCTCAGCGTTACTGCTTGACCGCGCTGCGGGCCGCCCACAACGCCGGCGACAAGGCCCTGAGCGCCTATGTGCTCAGCGCGATGGCCAACCACGCCGCCCGCCGCGAGCAGGCGGCTGATGCGATTAGCTTGAGCACCGCCGCGGTGGAGTTGGCCCAGCGCAGCCCCACCATCGTCCAAGCCGTGGTCACCAGTCGGTTGGCCTACGGCTACGCGCTGGTCGGGGATGCCGAGCGCGTCCACGCCACCCACAACCGGGCCCGGGAGCTGGTCGAGCATCCCACCGGTCACCGGCCCCGCTGGGCTTATTGGATCAGCCCGCAGAGCATGGACGGAGCCTGCGGCTACTACCAGGTCAGCCTGGGGAGGGCCGGCTCAGGCAACAGCCGACGTCATTTCGGCCACGCAGTCACCCTGCTCACCCCCAGAGCGAACGCCGCAACCCATCAGCTCTACCAGCGTGACGCGTTGCTGAATGGCATCTGCCTGGCCAGTGCCCACGTCGGCGGTGGCGAGTTGGAGCAGGCGTGCGAGGTGGGGCGGACCGTTCTGGAATGGCTGCCGCATATCGACTCACCGCGCGGCCTGATGGACCTGCGCCGTCTCGCGGGCGAGCTCCGGGCCCGCAAGGCCAACCCGTACGTCCGCGAATTCTCCACCGAACTGGACCGGAAGCTACAACTGGTCGCCTGACATATTTCGTCGGCTGCAATTTCCTGTCCTCGCCATCGTGGGTACCGTGCCACCGCGAAGCGTAAGACGCTCATCATCCAGGACGGCAAAATTCAGAGTTCTCAGGAAACGCTCCTCTTGCAGTCCCTGCCGGGGTGGCGCGACGCTACTCACACATCGAGGCCGACGCGAACCGCTGACCAGATCGGCTGCAAATCAGGCGAGGGAGACGACGATGCCGGATATCGAACATAACAAGGCCAAGAATACCAGCGACGGTTGTTCGTCTTACTGGCGTGGCGTATCAGTCCCTCAGGACGTCATCGGGCAGCGCGGCAAGGGCCCCCGATGACCAGTATAGTCCTCGTCCAGACAATGGTCGACACCCAGACGTTGACCGAGCATCTCATCGACTTTGACGGCCTCACCGAATCACGTCATCAGGGCCGTTACATCGCCCTCTGCGGCGTTGAAATTAGTATGACCACCGAGGAACGTGGTTTCTGTCGGAAGTGCATTCGTCGGCAGATCGACCGATGCACCTGACCGGAATCGAACTGCTCGACTGGATCGCCCTTCGGCGGGTGAGCGAAAGCGGCGTGGCGCTGTACGGCCCCGAGCACCTCGACCATGGCATGAAGATGCCATGCTTTCTGCCCGAGGTCTTCGCCAGAGTGGCCGAGGCCGGGCTGACCGAGGTACTCGACCCGGACTTTCCCGGGGGGCCGCCGGTGCCTCGACGCATAAGGAGAGCCGGTATGGCCAGGCGCATCAAGAGTAAGGCCCAGCGAGGTTTGGTGACTCATCGCATTGTGTATGCCAGCCGTAAAAACCCACACATCAGGAATCAGGAGCTCAAGGTGGACGTCCGGCGCGGGACGATCATCGACGTGGATCACGCGACAGGATTGGTCGCCGTCCGGACACCACTCCCACTGAACGAGATCATGATCGTCAGGATCGAACCGTGCTGAACGCATCCACAGTCGCCCACCAACATCCTCTGGTGATCGACACCGCCAGGCCCGGCAACCAGCGACAGAGCAGGACTTTAAATGTGATCCAAATTCTAACGCTGGGTGCATGGCTGATCACTGATGAGTGATCGATTGTCACCCGATATGGTGATAAGTAACGTTTCTGACTTCTTATCGCAACATCATTGTCACGCATCGTTCTTACGGTGCACCGCAGGCACCTTCGCTGCCCAGGCCCCCGAACGCTGGAGGCCGACCTCGTGAGTCGCGAAAGGAATCGCTTGTGAGTACACGACGAACCCGGGGGCAGCTGGTCAGCGCCACTGTCGTCCTGGTGGTTGCGGGGCTGGTATCAGCTGCCTGTGGCAGCCGCGTTGGTGATTCGGGGGCGGGAGGCACGTCCGCGGTCTCGTGTGTCGACACTTCGAGGGATTCGGTGAAGATCGGGTTCCTGAACTCCCTGTCCGGCACCATGGCGATCAGTGAGAAGACCGTGCACGACGCGTTGGTGCTGGGCGCTGAACAGATCAACGCCGGTGGCGGTGTGCTCGGCAAACAGTTGGAGATCGTGCGTGAGGACGGTGCGTCCGAGCCGACGATCTTCGCCGAGAAGGCGACCAAGCTGATCAGTGCAGACTGTGTCGCTGCGGTTTTCGGTGGCTGGACGTCGTCCTCCCGTAAGGCGATGCTCCCGGTGTTCGAGGGTGCCAACTCCCTGTTGTTCTACCCAGTGCAGTACGAGGGTCTTGAGGCATCGCCGAACATCTTCTACACCGGTGCGACCACCAACCAGCAGATCGTGCCCGCACTGGATTATCTGAAGCAGCAGGGCGTCACTTCCCTCTTCCTGGTGGGCTCCGACTACGTCTTCCCGCGTACCGCGAACAAGGAGATCCAGGCGTACGCCAAAGCCAACGGTATCGAGGTGAAAGGCGAGGAATACGCGCCGCTGGGTCACACCGACTTCGCGACGATCGTTAACAAGGTCAAGGCGGAGGGGGCGGGCGCGGTGTTCAACACCCTCAACGGTGACTCGAATGTGGCGTTTTTCAAGGAGTACAAGAACGCCGGACTGACCGCCGATGCGATGCCGGTGGTATCAGTGTCGATCGCCGAGGAGGAGGTCGGCGGCATCGGCGTGGATAACCTGGTCGGGCAGCTGACCGCCTGGAACTACTACCAGACCATCGATACCCCGGTGAACAATGCTTTTGTGGCGGCATTCAAGGCCAAGTACGGTCAGAACCGGGTGACCTCGGACCCGATGGAGGCCGCCTACACGTCGTTGTTCCTGTGGAAGGCGATGGTGGAGAAGGCGCAGTCGTTCGGGACCGATAACGTCAGGAACGCGGCAGACGGCGTGAGCTACGAAGCCCCGGAGGGCACCGTCACCGTCAACGGCGAGAACCATCACATCGCCAAGACGGCGTTGATCGGCGAGGTTGGCCCGGACGGGCTGATCTACACCGTGTGGAGCTCCGGTTCCCCGGTCGAGCCGGACCCCTTCCTTGAGGGCTACGACTGGGCCGAGGGGCTCTCCGGCTGACGCGGCTCAACGGTTTCCGGAAGGACACCCCGGCATGGAAGCCCTGTTCAATCAGCTGTTCGCTGGCCTGTCGTTCGGGTCGGTGCTGTTGCTCGCCGCTCTCGGGCTGGCCTTGACGTTCGGTCAGATGGGCGTGATCAACATGGCCCACGGCGAATTCATGATGGCGGGCGCCTACACCGCCTTCATGGTCCAGGGCGTGATCGCCGATGCCGGGGTGTCACTACTGCTGGCCCTTCCGCTCGGCTTCCTGGTCGGAGGTGTGATGGGGGTGGTCCTTGAGGCCACCCTCATCCGCCGGATGTATCACCGTCCGTTGGACACCCTGCTGGTGACGTGGGGGGTGGCGCTGGTCCTGCAGCAGCTGGCGCGGGACATCTTCGGCGCGCCGAACGTCGATGTCCGGGCTCCTGGCTGGCTGTCCGGCGGGGTCGACATCGGGATTGCCGAGGTGCCTGCGGCTCGGCTGTTCATTCTGGTGCTGGCGGTGATCACGGTTATCGGGCTGTCTCTGCTGCTGAAGATGACCTCGCTCGGGCGGCGGATTCGCGGGGTTGTGCAGAACCGCGACCTGGCTGAGACGGTCGGCATTTCCACCCGTAGTGCCGACCGGCTCACCTTCTTCATCGGCTCCGGCCTGGCCGGGATCGCCGGTGTGGCGCTCACCCTGCTCGGCTCCACGGGCCCCACTCTGGGGACCAACTACATCGTCGATGCCTTCCTGGTCGTGGTGGCAGGCGGCATCGGCCAGCTCAAGGGCACCGTGATCGCGGCGTTCGGGCTCGGTCTGCTGCACGCCACGTTCGAGTACTCCACCACGGCCACCATCGCGAAGGTCCTCGTTTTCGCGGTGATCGTCGTCTTCCTGCAGATCCGGCCGCAGGGCATCTTCAGTCTCCGGACGAGGAGTCTGGCATGACAGCTCTGGCCGAAAAGCTCTCTGAAAAGCTCCCCGGCAAGCTTCCCGGAAGACTTTCCGCCAACTACGGTGTCGGTCTCGGTTTCCTGCTCGGCGCTCTTGCACTGCTGGTGGTGGCTCCGGCGGTGCTCTCGGATTTCCGGCTGTCGCTGCTCGGCCGGTTCGTCTGTTACGGGATCGTGGCGGTCGGCATCGGCCTGGCCTGGGGTCGCGGCGGAATGCTGACACTGGGCCAAGGCGTTTTTTTCGGTCTCGGCGGTTATGTGATGGCCATGCACCTCAAGCTCGCCGACGCCGGACCGTCCGGGGTGCCCGATTTCATGCGGCTCTACGGAACGGGCCAGGTTCCCTTCTGGTGGGAACCGTTTCGATCACCGGTGGTGACCCTGCTCGCCGTGGTTCTGGTCCCCTCGCTGGTGGCGTTCGGACTCGGTATAGCGATCTTCCGTCGGCGGGTGCGTGGCGCGTATTTCGCCATTCTGTCTCAGGCACTGGCGGCGGCCTTCGCGCTCCTGCTGATCGGCCAGGTAACCACCATCGGCGGATTCAACGGGCTCAACGACTTCCGCTCGTTCTTCGGCTACAACCTGTTCGATCCGGTGAACAAACGGATGCTGTTCTACATCGCCGCGGTCACCCTACTGGTGATGCTGCTTATCGTTTGGCAGCTCTACCGCTCCCGGTACGGCGAGCTGCTGGTCGCGGTCCGCGATCAGGAGGAACGGGTCCGGTTCCTGGGTTACGACCCAGCCAACATCAAGACTTTTGCTTACGTACTGGCGGCCGCGATGGCCGGTATCGCGGGCGCGTTGTTCGTTCCGATCGTCGGCATTATCTCACCGGCCAGCGTCGGCGTCGTGGCCTCGATCGCCTTCGTCATCGGGGTGGCGATCGGCGGCCGGGCGACATTGTTCGGCCCGGCGCTCGGTGCGATCGCGGTGGCCTGGGCACAGACCACGCTCTCGGAGAGCTTCCCGTCGTTCTGGACCTACTTCCAGGGGGCATTGTTCATACTCGTGGTGGCCTTCCTGCCCGCTGGGTTGTCGTCGGTGGGTTCGTTACTGCGCAGCAGGCGGTCCGAAGTCACCACTGGATCGGAGGCAGGCCGATGAGTATGACCGCCGATTACCTGGAGCTGTCCGACGTGCGGGTGGTGTTCGACGGGTTCGTCGCCGTCGACGGGGTCTCGATGACCGTGCTGCAGGGTGACCTGCGGTTTTTGATCGGCCCCAATGGCGCGGGCAAGACCACCTTGGTCGACGCGATCACGGGATTGGCCCCGGCCACCGGGTCGATCAGGTTCGGTCGCACGGAACTGGTCGGCAAGAAGGTGCATCGGATTGCCCGCCTCGGTATTGGGCGTACTTTCCAGACCGCCAGTGTGTTCGAGGAACTGACCGTGCTGCAGAACCTCGACATCGCGGCCGGTGCGGGCCGTCGGCCGCTTTCGCTGCTGCGCCGTCGCTCGTCGGTGCCACCCGAGGTCGAGGAGGCGCTGGAGACCATCGGCCTGACCGACCTGCGGGGCAGCCAGGCCGGTGTGCTGGCGCACGGGCAGAAGAAATGGCTGGAGATCGGCATGCTGCTGGTGCAGAACGCGCGGGTATTGCTGCTGGACGAGCCGGTGGCCGGGATGAGCGCACCGGAGCGCGCCCAGACCGGTGAGCTACTGCGGACGGTGGGCGCGCAGCGCACCGTCGTAGTGGTCGAGCACGACATGGACTTCATGCGGTCGTTCGCCTCCTCGGTCACCGTGCTGCACGCCGGGAAGATCCTGAGCGAGGGCACGGTGGCCCAGGTCCAGGCCGATCCGGAGGTCCAGGAGGTCTACCTCGGCCGGGCCGCCACTGCCAAGGCGCTCGCCGCGGTCGAGCAGGTCCGGGAGGCCTGATGTTGCAGATCATGGACGTGCATGTCGGCTACGGACGCAGCACTGTCGTGCACGGCGTGAGTGTCGAGGTGCCGCAGGACGGGGTCGCCGCCGTGATGGGCCACAACGGCGCAGGCAAGACGACCCTGCTGCGGGCCGCGGTCGGGCTGCTTTCGGTCCGGTCCGGCCGGATCCTGCTGGACGGTGAGGACATCACCCGGCTGCGGCCCAATGAGCGGGTCAAACGCGGTCTCGGCTACGTGCCACAGGGCCAGCAGTGCTTTCCGCAACTGACTACCGAGGAGAACCTGCAACTGGTCGCTGACACCCGCCGCGACGGCCGGAAACTGGTCGCCGAGGCGCTGGACCTCTTCCCCGCGCTGCGCGGGCTGATGTCACGCCGGGCCGGGCTGCTCTCCGGTGGCCAGCGCCAGCAACTGGCCATCGCCCGGGCGTTGATCACTCAGCCCAGGATGCTGATCCTGGACGAGCCGACCGAGGGCCTCCAGCCGTCCGTGGTGTCCGAGATCGAGGAGACCATTCTGTTACTGACTTCCCGCGGCGGCCTGTCGGTCCTGCTGGTCGAGCAACACGTCGGCTTCGCTTTGGCCGCAGCCAGCCGCTACTACGTGCTCGAAGCCGGCCACATCACCTCATCCGGTGACGGCGGCGCAGACGCCCACACCAGCGTCCGAGCCGCCATGGCGATCTGACCCGACCCCTCAAGACCCTCGACTCGAGCCACCTGCCTCTTCGCGGCCGTTCGGTGCGGGCGAGGACGGATCGGCGGTGGATCTTTGGACGGATCGGCGGTAGCTTTCGTACGTGATGGCCGACCTGGTGCCCCGTGCGATAACCCCCAACGTCCTGGCCGCGTTGGCGGACACGCCCGTGGTCGTCGTC
>JBQTGW010000069.1:0-15549 GCA_052390495.1 Pseudonocardiales bacterium | reverse complement strand
CCTTGGAATCAACCGGTCAGTGCACCATCCTGCTTGAGCAGGAATTCATCGAGTTTCTCGGCGGGTGTCATCCAGTTTAGCGTCTGGCGTGGACGGCCGTTCAACCGGGCGGCGATGGCGTCCAGTTCTTCTTGTGAATAGCTGGACAGGTCGGTTCCTTTCGGGAAGTATTGACGTAGCAATCCGTTGGTATTCTCGTTGCTGCCACGCTGCCACGGTGAGTGGGGGTCACAGAAAAACACCGGAATATTCGTTCTGACGGTGAACCTCGTGTGCTCGGCCATTTCGACACCCTGGTCGTGGGTGATGGACCGCCACAAGTGCTCGGGCAGCCGTTGTACCGCCTTCGACAGCAAGAGCGCGACGCGATCCGCGCACCGGTCGTAGGGTATTTTCTGCAGGATGACGAATCGGGTACTGCGCTCCACCAGGGTGAGAATCTGGGACCGTCCTTTCTCCCCGATGATCAGATCCGATTCCCAGTGCCCGGGCACGGCCCGATCCTCCGCCTCCGCCGGCCGCTCGCTGATGTTGACCATGCCGCTGATCCGGGCCTGCCGGGGCCGTGACGCCCCGCGCGGCAGCCGTCTGACCCGCCCGGACCGCAGCGCCAGTCGCAGCTGCGTGCGGCACTCACCCCGAGCTTGCACGAAGAGCGTCTCATAGATCGTCTCGTGTGAGATTCGCATGTCCATGTCATCAGGATAATCCCGCCGAAGCCGCTGGGACACCTGTCGCGGTGACCATTCCACGGCCAGCCCCGCCGCCACCACCTCATGCAATTTCGAATGAGTCTCCAATTTTCGGGGCTTCGGACGTTTTCGTGTCTTTTCCGCCCGGTCCTGAGCCACCCCCGCGCTATATGATTCACGCCCACCGTTACGCGCGATCTCCCGCGATAACACTGAACGATCCCGGCCCAGACGGGTCCGCTATGACGCGACACGACTCACGTCGAGCGATACCGATCATATCTGCTCACGCTCTATGGGGAGCAATTCCTGACCACGCACCAACAATCTCCGCATCAGTCATACCAACAAGATTATATCCTGTTGGTGCACTGGTGCCCTGACATCAAGAGGTGCTGCGCCGGATGCGCCGCGGTGGCCTGGCGTGCTTCGAAGGCGGCTATTACGACCACGGCGCACCAATTCCTGGCTGCCTCATCCCCCATGTCGCCGAAGCGCTGCTCGAGGCCGGGTGGCTGGAGCTGGGCGATCCGGACGAGTCCGGCATGCGGCCGGTAATAGTCACCGACGCCGGGCAAGCCCGGTACCGGGCACTGTGCCAGCTTCAGCGTCGCAAAGACCCGGTAGTTCCCTGAGCACGCCACCACCGAGACCCGGCTGGCCGCCGGTCGAGCGACCCCCCACCGCTCCCGGCGGCCAGTCGGCCCCACCATCATGAGCGCCCCAGCTCTGTGGTAGGCGTGGAATCCAGGCGACAGGGCTAAACGTCAGTGAACCACCGCCCGGAAGCGTGGCTGGAATTCGATTAAGTTGACGAGCTGCCTCGTACTTCGGCTTTTAAGCCTGGCACTTCAACTCGGTACGAATTCAGCGTCGCAATATGCTTGAGTTGCCCGAAGGTGCGAATCATTTCGAGAGCTCGGGGATGGATTTGGTAACACCACCTTGGCGAGTTGACCGGACGATCAGGATTGTCTGGGTTCTGCTCCACCAAAAACGCCTCGGCAAACTGGTGCAACATGAAACGGCGGATCGTCTCGCGAGTGTTCGCTGCGTAGTCCTTCTCGTAGTAGTCACGTATCCAGTTCATGATCGCTCTGGTTCCGAGGAGTGGATTGGTCGCTTTTCTCCAAGGAGTGTCCGGAGTCAGTCTTAGCAGAGAAAGTAAACAAGTGCGGATCTCTCGTTCGTGCGCTCACGGTCAAAGCCCAATGCTTCGAGTAGCTGCTGGGCTTCTGTTGTGCGGCTAGTGATCGACGAGCTCAAGCAGCACCGTCCAGCACACTAATGATGTCTATAATCAGTCGGTCGATTTCATCCTGCTTGGGCAATAGCATCTCCTGGCCCTGCCCGAGGGTTCCGAGGGTGCTGAGCGACGGGAAGCGGAGCGTTCGCAGATCAGTCGCATTTACCTGCGTGTGGCCAGAAAAGGTGCGAAAGAAATTGTCCACAAGTGAGCTGTTCAACCAGTAGCTCAGCCCCACTGCTAGGTCGCGGTCGAGCCCTATTCCATTGGCGTGAAAAATATTCAGATGGTTTTCAAATGCGATGGCCGATGCGTTCCTGTCGGGATCCCAGACCGCAGCTACTACCCGTCGGCGCTCTTCCTTGGCGGAAAAGCGTTTAACGACGACATAAAAACCGGCAGGAAGTAAGAATTTCTTTTCTTCAGCTTCGGATCTCACCACAAAATCCTGGTCCTTGCGGATCTCGCGCGGCCACTCGATAACCCCGCTCCGCACATTGCCAGGGTAGATCAGAGGCACGCTGCCAGGTTCCGGGAGCTTTCGTAGGTTTTCTCGCGCACGAAAGTCGACGACCTTGCCCGTCGAAACCTGGACGTCAAGATCAGGCAATATCGCAGGCAGGGCGGCCATCGTCTCCGCGATGAGGGTGTCATCGTCATCGGCCAAGATACGGATGAAACGCTGTCTGTCGCCGGGACGCACCACGTCGCTGTACTTCACGACACGTTCGACCGACTTATCCGTGTGGCCGCGGCTTACCGACAAAATCACCTTGTCATTACTGCCTTGGCGTGTACCGGAGAAGACGACGTTCTCCTGGAGTACGCCCGTATCGGAGAAGACGGTTGAGCGAGATTCGAAGATATGTAGGCGATCCAGCGACAACTGGTCGAGCAGAAAACGACGGAATTGCCCAAAGTATGGTCCGTTCGCGAATGAGCGTGGGGTGATCGCGACAAGCTGACCACCAGGATCAAGAGCTCCGGCACCGAGAGCGAGAAAGGCGGCATAGAGATTCGGACATTCGACACCTTGATAGCGGAGCGCCCGGCGGTGTGCGGAGCTGAGTCCCAGCTTACGATATGGCGGGTTCATGATGACTAAGTCAAAAGGACCGTCGAGTGCGGCAGGCGTCGTCATCAAACTGGTCGAAAGCTCGATGTAGTCACCCAAAACGATCTCAGTAGCCACCTTGACCCCTGCCACACCGGCGGTCTCGGTAAGATCAGCCAAGGTCGCTTGGAGGTAGCGCCCTACTTCGGGATCGACTTCGACGGCCACGATCTCCAGCTCCAGGGCCGGACACTCCCGAAGCACCCGGGCAGTGAGCGCAGCGGCGAGTGACCCTGAGCCCGCCCCCGGGTCGAGTACCCGGAGTCGGCCTGCTTCTGGGAGCCGTGGCAGGCTGGCTATGAGCGCAGCCGCACGCTCGGGCGTGAAGAACTGGCCGAGGCGTGCCTGTCGATCACTGGAGAGCGTCTGTAAAGCACTGACGCGCCGAGCCTCGTCCCGTGCCATCGCCGCGGCAGCGGCCTCGTCTGCCTGAGCTACGCCCATCGATCGTCCATCCTCAACACAACGAGCTGCTGATCTCGCCTTCCGCAGCCAGAGCTGCTCTTGCTGCGGATGACCTTATCGGCAGGCACTGACAGGGCCTGTCCAGCAAGCTTGGTGACGCCGGGCAGCTGGGGAGGTTGAAGTGGGCGGCGCCGGTCGTGCTGGGAGCGGGAGGTACGCAGGCGGTCGTTGACTGTCGGTACCTGGCGCTTCACGATGGGGTGGTGAAGCTGAGGTTCAGTATTGCCAACCGCCGGGTGGCGCAGCGGTTGGCCGCCATCGACAGTTACGAGTTTCCGTCCGGGGTGCGTCAGCGAGTTCGTCTCAAGCATTCTGGCCTCGGGGCCGAGAGCATGGCACTTGTCGAGGCGGGGCTGCAGCAATGGTTCCGTATTGTCGCCCGCCGCCCCACCGCGCGACTGTCGATGCCCTCGATGCTGGTCGACGACATGTGGCACGAGTTCATGCTGCATACCCGCGACTACGCAGCGTTCTGCGATGCCGCGTTCGGGCGCTTCCTGCACCATGAGCCGGAGTCCGCGATGACCCCGGACCAGGCCGCCGCCAACCGCTCCCGCCTCCTGCTGGTCACCCTGCGACTGGCCCGTCAGGACGAGGACGGTTCGCCCAAGCTCCCGCTGCTCTTCCGGGTCGACCACGAGGTGGCACCCGATGGCGCTCGCCGCTACGTCGCGGACTGCGGCGGGCGGGGCCAGTGTTACTCCGCCGACGGCGTGGTGTGCCTGCAACACCTCGTGAGCGTGGGGCGCCCACGGCGGGGTAGCCATTCGCGGCGAGGCACCTTCTACGGCCCCTCGGCGACCGGCTGCGGTAGTGGTGGCGGATCCGGCTATGACGGCGGGTCCGGTGGTGGCGGTGGTGGGTGCGGTGGCGGTGGCGGTGGCGGCTAGTAAGCCTGGCTGAGTGCAGGACCTCGACGTCAAGGTCACCGAGCTTGATCGACTCGCCGTCGTGTAGCGGCCTGCGCTGGTACCCGGCCGTCCGGCATGCTGATGTCTACCGGCATACCAACCCCTGTTCCGTGACCAGTGGTCCGGCCTCAAGGGCGTCCGGTCCTCCCCAGGTGGGAGGCCCGGCCGGGTGATATTGGGGGACAGAGTTCAGGAGAGGAAAAGCCATGGCGATCGAGCAGCCGACGGGTATGCAGGACATGATCACCCGGATCCGTGAGGTGATCGGCGCGAGCAAGGTGTTCGGTGAGCCCGTCCAGCAGGACGGTGTCACCGTCATCCCGGTGACCAAGGTGATCGGTGGCGGTGGCGGTGGCGGTGGCAGCGACGCCGAGAAGAGCCAGGGGTTCGGGGGCGGTATGGGGTGGGGTAGCCGACCGACCGGGGTCTACGTGCTGCGCGATGGCGAGGTGGCTTGGAAGCCGGCGGTGGACGTCAATCAGGCCATCGTCGCCGGTAGCGTCGTTGCGACCATCGCGCTGTTCACGCTCCGCGCGGCGATCAAGGTGTGGGCGAAAAAGCGCCACTGAACTCGCGCGGGCGTCAGCTGGGGAGTTCGAGGCGGAAGACGGCACCGGTCGTGCCGGGTTCGGGGGGAACGCAGCGCAGGTCGCCGCCGTGTGCGCGGGCGAAACCCCGGGCGATCGCGAGCCCCAGCCCGGCGCCGGACAGCCCTTGCGGCGGGCCAGTGCCGTGCGGCGGGCCAGTGCCGTGTGACGGGGCAGTGCCGTGTGACGGCGCAGCGCCGTTCGGCTGGGTGCGGGCTTCGTCGAGGCGGACCAGCCGGTCGAAGATGCGCTCCCGGTCGGCCTCGGCTATTCCCGGGCCGTCGTCGGTCACGGTGATCACTGCGCCGCTATCGGCCCCGGTTACCAGCACCTCGATCTGGCGCGACGCGGACACCCGGGCCACCAGCTCGGCCAGCACGAACGGCTTGACCAGGTAGTCGTCGGCGCCGCCGTGCAGGCCGCGCAGCCGGTCGTCCACCGCGTCCCGGGCGGTGAGCATCAGCACGCCCGCGTCGCCGTGCCTGAGCACGACGGTCAGCAGCGCGAAGCCGTCCCGGCCGGGCAGCATCACGTCGAGCACCACCAGATCCGGGCGGAAGCTGTCCAGCACGCGTTCGAACTCGGTGCCGTCGGCCCGGCCGCAGACCGTGAACCCCGCCGTGCGCAGGCCGGTTTCCACCGCGACCCGGATCGCCTCGGCGTCCTCGATCACCAGCACCCGCGCCTGCTCCACCCGCACATCCTCACACCTCGTCGCCGACGATCCAGCTGAAGATCTGCTGAGGCGACGGCCCGATCATGGGCAGCTTCAGCTTCCGCTCAGCTCCCCGCGACACGGTGGAATCCGGGCGCACCCCGCGTCCCGACATCAAGCTGGAGGAGAGTCATGACAAGCCCCGCACCCGAATCGGCCGCCACCGCGCATTCGCCGCGCCGACGTCGCCGCCTGCCCTGGCTGATCGGGCTGGGCGGCGTGCTGGCCGGGGGGCTGGTCGGCGGACTGCTGGTGGCAGGCGTGCTCGGGCACGATCGCCCAGCACCGGACCTGGCATTCGCCGCCGAGACCGAACTGATCACCAGTGGGTTTCCGGGCGAGCGGGACGGTGATCGCCCTAGTGGTCACCACCGGCCGTTCGGGCCGGGCCATTGGCGGCTCGGTCCGGATGAGCATGTCGTCGTCGGCACGGTGGCCGGGTCGAGTGCGAACGACCTCACGGTGGCCCAGGACGGCGGCTCGCCGACCTCCATTCCGACTGACGGGGACACCCGCGTCCGGGGCGCGGACAATCACGAGCTGGGCGACCTCGACCCCGGCGAGCGCGTCGTGGTCCGGGTCGGTTCCGATGGCACCACGGTGGCCGTCGGTGTGGTACGCGGGCACGTGGTGGGCACGGTCACGGCCCTCGACGGCGACCGCGCTACCGTGCTGCGCCCGGACGGGCTGGCGGTACCGGTTGATCTGTCCGGGGTCGACGCCCGCCCGGCGGTCGGCACCGCGGTGGCCGTGCGCGGGTCGGCCCAGGACGGCGGCGGGGTGTTGCGCGCCGAGGAGGTGGCCACCGTCTGACTCAGTGGCGTGGTCTGACCACCCGGTTGGCCAGGACGAAGGCCGCATCCGACCGCAGCGTCGCGGGGGTGCGGATGCCGGCGAACCGATTGCGCGGCAGCCGCTCTCGCCAGCCGAGCAGGCCGACGCTGGCCAGTGCCGTTCCAGCGATGATCAGCATTGAACCGAGCACTGTGGACGCCGACACGGCGATCAGGGTACGCCGCACCCGGATCCGGGCTGCGCTCCCAGTCGGAGACTCTCTTTAGCCTCGTCGTCAGACCTTGTGTGCAGTAGGCGCCTACGCTATTAATAAGAACATATTTTGTAGACATTGCACCAAGGTGCGATACTAGATGTATGGCGAAGAAAGGCAGGAGAGCCACCAACGAAGAGCGGCTGGTTGCGGTGCAGTTGCACGAGAACGGGATGTCCGTCGACCGGGTCGCGGAGGTCATGAACGCCGGGATTTCCACCGTTTCCTCCTGGGTCGATAAGTATCGGCGGGGAGGGCTGGCCGCGATCTCGACGAAGGCCGCATCGGGCCGGCCGACGGTACTGGATGACAGCGAGATGATCCGCCTTTACACGATGATCAACGGGAGGGATCCGCGAATCCACGGTTTCGGCATGGCGTTGTGGACGCGGTCCCTGATCCGGGACCTGATCAGGACCAGCTTCGCGAAGTCCGTGTCGCTGGTCACGGTGGGAAGGATACTCAAGAAACTCGGGATGTCGGCGCAACGGCCGTTGTACCGGTCCTGGAAGCAGGACCCCGAAGGGGTGGCGAAATACGGCTCTTGAAACTTACCCTTAGTACTGCTCATCCATGCTCTCGACCCCGATGACCCGGGCCATCACTGGTGGGAGCTGCCCGGCGGCGGCCTCGACGACGGTGAGGACTTGGTCGACCAGACACCGCCACTGCCCTAAAGGGCATGGTTGTCGAGTTTATCTCGCTGATGCGGTCAGGCGGCGTTCCCACCCTCTGACGGGTGGGGGTAGCCTGCTCGATCCGGAGCGTAACTGAGGGAATGAGGAGTATGCCCGAACAAATTGACCGCGAATTGTACCAGCGTGATGACCTGCGCCGGATCCTGGTCGCGTTGGACATCGGTGCCCTCTACCGGGCACTCAAGAACGACGCCGGGCTTACCCAGCGGAAGATCGCTGGGCTGACTGGGCAGTCCCAGTCAGAGATCGCCGACATTGTCGCGGGCCGCCGCACGGTGGAGAACTATCACCTGCTCCAGCGCATCGCCCAGGGCCTGATCCATCCCCGCAGAGCGGATGGGGCTGTCCTGGTACGGACCTGACGGCAAGTGGTACGGCCCATCCGACGCCTACGCTGGACGGCAGGTACCACAGTCGGGGGCAGTTGAGGAGGTAGATGACGGCATGCTCAGACGTGACATCCTCGCCCAAGGTTCTGTTGCTCTGGTCGGAGTACCCCTGCTGGGCAGACTTCTGGCCGCATCGACACCGGGACCGGGCGACCTGGCCTTGCCCTCGCAGGTCGGCATGAGGGACGTAGCCGAGATCAGGAACACCACCGAGCAGCTTCGTACCGCAGCCCGGACGATGGGCGGACAGGCCCGTGCCGCCAAGGCAGCCGCCGGGCAGTACGGCAAACTTTTCCAGGTACCCGCCAGCGAAGCGATCGCTAAGCGATTGCATATAGAACTGGCAGCGCTGAATGAATTAGCCGGATGGTGTTGTTTCGACAGCGGTTCTGACCTGCATGCCCGGTGGCACTATAGTCAAGCAGTTGATCTGGCGCGGCAGGTGGGCGACAAATACCACGTAGCAAGTGCAATACGTTACGCCGGTGTGATTGACACCGCGCGCGATCGTCCGGATGACGCACTTAAAGCATTCGATCTCGCCTATGCCATTCTCGACCAGAGCAGGGACGATCCCGACTTGATGGCGTGGCTGCACGCTGTCTCAGCTATGGCGTTGGCTGACATGAAGCATCCAAGTGCCGCTGATAGGCTGGTTAGGGCGCAAGAAGGATGGCAGCTGTCCAGCCCGTCAGAACGCGCTGACCAAAGCTACCAGACTTCTCTTGTGTACAAGGGCCTGGGCAAGTCGGATAAGGCCGAACAGTTCGTGGCTGCAATCAATGGGGCGGGTAGACATCGTCCAATCGGCGTGTTCGCGACCGTGCTCCGTGCCACCATCTATGTGCAAGCCGGAGAGTCAAAAGGGCTGCTCATGGCGAAAACGGCAATCGACGCCGTGGCATCCCTGCACTCAGTACGCGCCCGGGAGCGGCTGGTGCCGCTAGCCGTCGCGCTGGAAGCCCGGCCGGGGTACGACGCTCAGGAGCTCGCCCGGATAACGAGGCGAGTGACCGCGTCCCCGCGCCGCCCACCGCGACGATCACCGTGAGCATCGCGCCGCCGGTCCCCAGCGCCAACGCACCCGCGGCGAGGCAGACGACCCCGGCTGCCAGCACCGGTGGGGCGGCGACCCGGTTGGCCAGGGTGAAGGCGGCCTCCGAACGCAACGTCGCGGGGGTGCGGATGCCAGCGAACCGATTGCGCGGCAGCCGTCCGTGCCAACCGAGCAGACCGACGATCAGCAGCGCCGCACCAGAGGCGATCAGCAGCACACAGAGCACTGTGGACGCCGACACGGCGACCAGGCTACGCCGCACCCGGATCCGGTGTGCCAACCCGCTGGTACCACCCGGTATCGTGGAGTGGTGAGTCCGGTCCGACTGCTCCTTCCCGGGCCGCGCTGACCGGTAGAAGAGTCAGCGCGGCGACCCCTCACGGCCTTCAGCCTGGGGGGTTTTCTGTTGCCTGAGTTAGCCAACATCTGGAAGGACAATCATGAGTAACGCCGACGCCGTGGTGGACGTCCCGCCGCATCGCTATGCCGCGGCTCTGGCAGGCGAGATCGAACGCCGGTGGCAGCGCCGCTGGGTCGAGCGGGGGACCTTCCACGCGCCCAACCCGGTCGGAGACCTGCACCCAACGGACGGCGCTGAGACATCTGACGGCAGTGGGGTGCCGGACGACAAGCTGTTCGTCCAGGACATGTTCCCCTACCCGTCCGGGGCCGGACTGCACGTCGGACACCCGTTAGGCTTCATCGGCACCGATGTCTTCGCCCGCTACCACCGGATGACCGGGCGCAACGTGCTGCACACCATGGGCTTCGACGCGTTCGGATTGCCCGCCGAGCAGTACGCGGTACAGACCGGCACCCACCCGCGGAGCACCA
The DNA here is from genome assembly GCA_052390495.1 of Pseudonocardiales bacterium. Lineage (GTDB taxonomy): Bacteria > Actinomycetota > Actinomycetes > Mycobacteriales > Pseudonocardiaceae. The sequence goes on along the minus strand of JBQTGW010000069.1, from coordinate 5,793 downwards.
CCGAGGCGAACATCGAGCGCTATCTGGCTCAGATCCGCCGCCTGGGGCTGGGCCACGACGAGCGGCGCCGGGTCGCCACCACCGACATCGAGTACTACCGCTGGACGCAGTGGATCTTCCTGCAAATCTACAACGCGTGGTACGACCCCGAGCGGCGCCGGGCCCGTCCGATCGCCGAACTGGAGAGCGAGTACGCCCAGGGCACCCGGCCCACCCCGGACGGTCGCGGCTGGGGCGAGCTGACCACCTCGGAGCAGCAGGAGATCATCGACTCACACCGGCTGGTCTACTTGTCGCAGGCGCCGGTGAACTGGTGCCCCGGGCTGGGCACCGTGCTGGCGAACGAGGAGGTCACCGCCGACGGTCGCAGCGACCGGGGAAACTTCCCGGTATTCCGCCGCAACCTGCGTCAATGGATGATGCGGATCACCGCCTACGCCGACCGGCTGGTCGACGACCTGGACCGGCTGGACTGGCCGGAGAAGGTCAAGACCATGCAGCGCAACTGGATCGGCCGCTCCCACGGTGCCCGGCTCCGCTTCGAGGCTAGCGGAGCTACCGACATCGAGGTGTTCACCACCCGTCCGGACACCCTGTTCGGTGCCACCTACCTGGTACTGGCGCCTGAGCACCCGCTGGTCTCCGAGATCGTCGCCGAGCAGTGGCCGTCCGGGGTGGACGAGCGCTGGACCGCGGGGGCAGCCACCCCGGCACAGGCGATCGCGGAGTACCGCCGGGCCGCCGCGCAGCGCTCCGAACTAGACCGCCAGGAGAGCCGGGACAAGACCGGCGTCTTTACCGGCACCTATGCCACCAACCCGGCCACTGACCAGCAGATCCCGGTATTCATCGCCGACTACGTCCTGATGGGTTACGGCACCGGCGCGATCATGGCGGTACCCGGACAGGACCAGCGGGACTGGGACTTCGCCGAGGCATTCGGGCTGCCGATCGTGCGCACCGTCGCCCCACCGGAGGACTTCGACGGTCAGGCCTACGTCGGGGCGGGTCCGGCGATCAACTCCTCGTTCCTGGATGGGCTGGGTATCGAGGAGGCGAAGAAGGCGATCACCGCCTGGCTGGAGGCCAATGGCCTCGGCGAGGGCACCGTGCAGTACAAACTGCGCGACTGGCTGTTCGCCCGGCAACGGTACTGGGGTGAACCGTTCCCGATCGTCTACTCCGAGGACGGCCGCCCGCATCCGCTGCCGGAGTCGATGCTGCCCGTCGAGCTGCCGGACGTGGCGGACTACTCGCCGGCCACCTTCGACCCGGACGACACGGATTCCGAGCCGGCCCCGCCGCTGGCCAAGGCGACCGACTGGGTCGAGGTGATCTTGGACCTGGACGGTCAAGGCCCGCAAACCTACCGCCGCGACGTCAATGTGATGCCGCAATGGGCGGGATCGTGCTGGTACCAGCTGCGCTATATCGACCCGCAGAACTCCGAGGCGATGTGCGATCCGGTCAACGAGCGGTACTGGATGGGTCCGCGGCCCCAGCTGCACGGCCCGGATGATCCAGGCGGGTTGGACCTGTACGTCGGCGGCGTGGAGCACGCCGTGCTGCACCTGCTGTACTCCCGGTTCTGGCAGAAGGTGCTCTACGACCTGGGGCACGTGTCCGCCGAGGAGCCCTACCGCCGGTTGTACAACCAGGGCTACATCCAGGCCTACGCCTACACCGACGCGCGCGGGGTGTACGTCCCCGCCGAGGAGGTCGTCGAGGAGCCCGGTGGCCGCTACACCTGGAACGGCCAGGAGGTACAGCGCGAGTACGGCAAAATGGGCAAGAGCCTGCGCAACTCCGTTTCCCCGGACGAGATGTGCGACGCCTACGGCGCCGACACGCTGCGGGTATACGAGATGTCGATGGGCCCGCTGGACGTCTCCCGGCCGTGGGCCACCAAGGACGTGGTGGGGGCGCACCGGTTCCTGCAACGGGTGTGGCGCAACCTGATCGACGAGACCACCGGTGAGCTGCGCGTGGTCGATACCCCGCTCGATCCGAACGTCCCGGGGGATCTGGCCACGCTGCGGGCGCTGCACCGGGCGATCGCGGGAGTCCGCGAGGACTACGCCGCACTGCGGATGAACACCGCGATCGCCAAGCTCATCGAGCTGACCAACTACGTGACCAAGGCATATCCCTACGGGGCGCCGCGGGCCGTGGCCGAGCCGATGGTGCTGTTGCTGGCGCCGGTTGCCCCGCACATCGCCGAGGAACTGTGGTCCCAACTGGGCCATGCCCAATCCCTGGCGCACGGACCCATGCCCGAAGCGCAGCAGCGCTATCTGCTCGATGACACCGTGGAGTACCCGATCCAGGTCAACGGTAAGGTCCGCTCCCGGGTGGTGGTGCCTACGTCGGCGGATCCCGATGAGGTACGCGCCGCCGCCCTGGCCCAATTGCGCGCCACCGCGCTGATTGACGCCGCGGAGCCGCGCAAGGTGATCGTCGTCCCCGGCCGCCTGGTCAACGTGGTCCGCTGACGCCTTCGCCAGGAACTGCCACCCTGGCGCGATGGCGCCTTGTTGTGGAGCGTCCGTTCCACGGTGCCACTTCGAGCACGCCGAGTACCTCGGTGCGGAAACACTCAGCCGGTGTACGGAGGGCATCGGGATCAGCCTTCGATGTGACGATGCGCAAGCGGGATCCACCCCGGACGCCACCGCCACCCACTCCGTCCGCAGTTCGGCTTCTGGTGGCCGCAGACCCTGGGCTCACACCGAGCGCCATTCGGAGCCGTTCTAGACCACCTCTGAACCGCGATTAGGAGCCGAATCGCTGTTTTTAGGCACTCGTGGAGCGCTATTCGGAGCCGAATTGCGGCCTGGACGGGCAGGGTGACGATCGTCTGACGGTACTCCTCGCGATATCCGCTACCTGGCCAGCAACGGTGATCACCGTTCGAGCGCGCACAACGACACCATGCACCATCAGAGACCCGGTCGATCATCACAGTGCCCATCAGCTGAGTGACTTACCTCGGCGCGGAGCGGTTCATCTCTCGGGAAGGACGAGCCGGTAACGGATCTCGACAAGCTGGATCTCACCACGCCATCCGATCTTTTCTTGATCGTCAAGACTCCAGCCCGAATGCTCGTAGAATCCGCGAGCTCGCTGGTTGGTGGACAACACCCACAGCGTGGCAGCGGTGAATCCCTGCTCAGCCAGCAACTGGACGGTCGCGGCGTGCAACACGCGGCCGACACCGAAACCCCAGGCATTCGGGTGCAGATATAAGGCATACAGCTCACCCGTGTTCGCGTCGGCGCCGTCATCTCTGCTTGGCCCCACATTGGAGAATCCAAGCAGCACACCTTTCCGCTCGGCGAGGAGTATCTGCCCAACCGTTCCATCGTCGAAGAATTGCGCCCAGCGTCGCGCCCGATCGGTGACTGACAGGCCGCGTCCTGACCCAGTGGACCGTGGCCGCCGCCGGAGACGTGGCCCAGGCCGCGTGGGGCTGGACCCTGGCGAGTGACAAGGAAGCCGACCGGCACTGGCGACCCCGGGCTCGCGGGGTGTCGGGTGCCGTCCCCCACTGGGCCCGGTTCCCGGCTCCCGGGTGCTCTCCACCCTTGACAGGACAGGGTTATCACCGTCTGTCATCTCGGGGGTGGTGGGGTCGCGGCATGCGGACGTGCCACCAGCGGCACACCACTCTCGTCTGGAAATCGAAGGTGAGGGTCGGGTGTCAACGGCCAAGTTGTGGTCCCCGCTGGTGGCCAAGTAAAAGTCCCCATCCCTCGGGTTTTTCAGTGTTTTTTGTGGGTGGCGCCTCCCTTGGCTCGGGCTTGGCGCATGCGGTAGGACTCGCCGTCGGTGACGACGATGTTGGCGTGGTGGAGTAGGCGGTCGAGCAGGCTGACGGCGGTGGTGTGTTCGGGTAAGAACCGGCCCCAGGACTCGAAGGGCCAGTGGCTGGCGATGCCCAGCGCGCGGCGTTCGCAGGCTGCGGCGATGAAGCGGAACAGCAGCTGTGCGCCGGTGTCGTCTAGTGGTGCGAAGCCAACCTCGTCGCAGATGATCAGCTCGTTGCGCAGCAGGGTGTCAATGACGCGGCCGACGCTGTTGTCGGCCAGGCCGCGGTAGAGGGTCTCGACGAGCTCGGCGGCGGTGAAGTAGCGGACCCGGTGCCCGGCGGCCACAGCGGCGGCGCCGAGCGCGACGAGCAGATGACTCTTGCCGGTTCCGGCGGGTCCGACCAGGCAGAGGTTCTCGTGTGCGGTGATCCATTCCAGCGAGGCGAGGTAGTCGACGGTCGCCTTGCTGATCGAGGACACGGTCAGGTCGAACTCGTCGAGGGTCTTGGTGACCGGGAACGCGGCGGACTTGAGGCGGGTGCGGGCGTTGGACGCGTCGCGGGCGGCGATCTCGGCTTCGATGAGGGTGCGCAGCAGTTCTTCGGGAGCCCAGCGTTGGGTCTTGGCCCTCACGAGCAGTTCGGGGGCGAGTTGGCGCATGGCGGCCAGCTTCAACCGCCGCAGTCCCTCGACAAGGTCTGTGGGGAGCACCGGCGTGGTCGTGTTCATCGGACACCGCCGGTGTTGCTGGCCTGGAGCTTGCAGCCGGCCAGGGAACGCACCGGCACGACCGGCAGTTCGAGCACCAGTGCGTCACCGGCGGGGCTCGGGTGGGGTGTTCCAGCGCCGGCGGCGAGGATGGAGCGCACGTCGGCGGCGTGCCACCGGCCGAACGCGACCGCCCGGGCGAGGGCATCGAGGAACGCCTCGCTGCCGTGCGCGGCATGCAGGATGTTCAGCTCGGCCAGCTCCGGCCCCAGCCGGGTGTTACCGGCTGCGGCAGCACCGGTGATGAACGCCTCAGCGACCGCGCCCAGAGCGCAGAACTCCTTCTCCGCCAGGGTTTTCGGGCGCACCGCGCGCTGTGGTGCCGGACGCGGGCCGCCGTAGTGCGCGTCGAGTATCGAGGCCTCGCCGGGTGCGGCGAGGGTGTGTCCGGCGACCATGTCACCGGCACTGGTCACGATCACCAGCAGCCGTCCGTCGTCGGTGCGCAACCCGGCCTGCTCACCCACCAGGCGCATCGGCACCGAGTAGCGCGCCGAACCGAATCGCACGCACGCCAGCCGGTCGACCTTGCGGGTGACCAGCCGCCCGATACCGGCCCGTAACGAGGGCAGCGGCGCGAGTAGTTCGCGTCCGGTCACCAACCGCTCGGCCGGCACCGCACAGGTCTCGCTATGCACCACGGCGTTGACCTCGGCACCACGCCGCGGCTGCCACGTTGGCCGCCGCGAGATCACCGAATGGTGCCTGCGGCACCATCAGGCCGGTCTTCGCGTAACCGGCCAGGTTCTCCACGATCCCCTTCGACTCGGGATCAGCGGCCTGGCAGAAGTCCGGCCGGAACCCGTAGTGCGCCGCCAAGCGCACATACTCCGGTGTGGGGACCACCTTGTTCGCGACCACCCCGCCCTTCAGGCAACCCATCCGGTCGGCCAGCACCACCCCGGGCACCCCACCAAGGGTCTCGAAACACTCCGCGAGCAACCTCAGCGTCGTCTCAGCGCGCTCATCAAGAGCGAAACGCACAAACCGGACCCGGCACCACGCCAGCACCGCGCAGAACACGTGCAGCGAGCCCAGCTGTCCCCAATCGATGACCAGATGCTCACCCGGGGACCACACCGCCGGCCGCCGGCCACGATGGTTGTCGTTGCGCCACAACGCCTTGCGTTCCGCGACCAGCCGCCGGAAGTTGCGCGCCGAGCCGTCGTAACCGGCCGCCCGGGCGACCGGCAACAACCGCTTCGCGGTGATCCTC
>JBQTGW010000068.1:0-21627 GCA_052390495.1 Pseudonocardiales bacterium | reverse complement strand
CGATCACGGCGCGGCGCATTCGCACCCCAGGCTGTAACACCGGGGTCCGGCCTCCTGGGGTTACCGCCGCTTCGAACGGCAGCGACGCCAGTGTCGGTGACGCCTCGACGCAGACGTCAACGACAGTGATGGCGTCGAGTCCGCCCAGCAGCTCCTCGCATGTCCGGCCGACCGCATCGGCGAACAGCACCGAACCCATCCGCCGCCGCAGCCCTGCGAATGCCGCCGGTCCCACGTTGCTCAGGCGCAGGTCGCCCGGCAGCCGCAGATCGGCCTCGCTCACCCTGGACTGTCCATCGATCAGTAGCGTGGCCGTCGCTCGGCTGGCGCCGGTGTCCTCCAGGCGGATGATCAGCGAGCGGGTCAGCGCTTCCAGAGCGGTGTTGGTGCCGGGCCGACGGTCGACGCCCAGCAGGGTGTCCCGGATGGCCTCATAGTCATCCACCGACCGGCGGGCCAGCTTGCGCAGCCGGGCCGGAAGCCGGTTCCCGACCTCCTCGACCAGGACTGGGATAAGCCGGATGCCGTCTTCCACCTTGCGCAACGCCAGCGAGGTGTACTCATCTTGGACCCAGGCACCCTCGAACCAGGCGCGCGAGATGAAAATCAGGCCAGCCGCGCACCCGTCGATCCCCTGATCCATCCTCGCCACGATGTCGTCACCAGGCGCTATCTCCCATAGGCGTACGCCCCGTGAGTGGCGTTGTGCGCTATAGCCACCATCGCCACTCACAGGACGCCAGTCAGGTAGCGCTGCAGGTTGGGGGCTATGGCGGCCACCACGGTGTCGTGGTCGGCGGAGGCCAGTGGCTCCAGGCGGATCACGTAGCGGATCATCCCGAGCCCGGCGATCTGGGTGCCGCACAGCGCTGCTCGCAGTTCGGGTGCGTCCGGGGCCACCGTGGAGACGACCCTGCCGAAGATGACCCGGCTGACGAACTCACGCATCATCCGCGCGGCCTGTTCGTGACTGGCCACGCTGCGCAACAGTGCGGCCAGCGCGCCACCTCCGTCGGCGTCCCAGACCGAAAGGAAGGTGCGCAGGATCCGCTCGGCGAGCTGCTCGGGATCTCCCTCAAGCATCCGGGGGACGATCTCGTCGGGGTTGACCGGGATCTCCATGGCAGCGACGAACAGCCCGTCCTTGCTGCCGAACCAGTGGTTGACCATCGCCGGGTCCACCCCGGCCCGCTGCGCGATCGCCCGTACGGTGGCCCCTTCGTAGCCCCGTTCGGTGAACTCGACCCTGGCGGCGTCGAGCAACGTCTTGCGAGTGTCCGCACCGGCGGGACGGCGCCCACGAGGCCGGCTGGCGCGCCGCGAAGCTGGCTCGCTCACCCGGTGCGACGACGCAGCGTGGTCGCACCCAGCCCGAGCGCCAGCGTGGCGATCCCCGCGACCACCGCGAGGTTGGTCCACACCGCTGCCGGCACCGTCGCCGCCCCGGTCAGCTCGATCATTCCGTCTGCCGCGTAACGCAGCGGTATCACCCGACTCAGCACCTGTAGCCACCCGGCCATGTTCTCTGTAGGAGTGAACAGACCGCACAGGAGTACCTGGGGCAGCACCACCGCGGGCATGAACTGCACAGCCTGGAACTCCGTGGTGGCCAGCGCCGAGACCCCGAGTCCCAGGGCGCTGCCGAGGACGGCGGTGGCGACGGCGAGCAGCAGCAGTACGGGCACCGACGCCGGGCGTTGCAGCCCGAGCAGTCCGAGTGTCACCGCAGTGGCCAGCGTGGCCTGTGCCAGCGCGAGAGCGCCGAACGCCAGCCCGTAGCCGAGTACCAGGTCGGCCTTGCCGATCGGAGTGGTCAGCAGCCGTTCCAGTGTCCCGCTGGTGCGCTCACGGACCATCACCACGCTGGTCACCAGGAACATCGCCACAAACGGAAACATCCCCAGCATCACCGGCGCGACCCGCTGGAATACCGCGGGTGAGGCGGCGAAGACTTCGGAGAACAGCCACAGCAGCACGCACGGCATCACCAGCACCAGGGCCAGCGTTCGGTGGTCACCGCGCAGTTGGGTGAGCACCCGCGCCGTGGTGGCCAGGGTCAGCCGCGGGCTGAGCACGCCGGTCACGGGTGGACTTCCTCGGCCTCGGAGCTCCCCGCCGCGCCTTCTACCAGTCGCAGGAACACCTCGTCCATGGCCGTCGCCCCGGTCGCCGAGCGCAGCGCGTCGGGAGTGTCGTCGGCCACCACCCGGCCCTCGCGCAGCAACACCAGCCGGTCGCAGCGGTCCGCCTCGTCCATCACATGGCTGGAAACCAGCAGGCAGACCCCGTCGTGCGCGGCCCGGTATCGGAACAGCTCCCAGAGGTCGCGACGCAGCAGCGGGTCGAGGCCCACGGTCGGCTCGTCCAGCACGAGCAGTTGCGGTCGCGCCACCAGCGCGCAGGCCAGCGACACCCGGGCGCGCTCGCCGCCGGACAGCGTCGCCACCGTTCGCTGCGCCAGGCTGGCCAGCCCGACCACGCCGATGGCATCGTCTGCCGCGGCGCGGTTGCGGCCGTGCAGCACGGCGTGATAGCCGACGTTGCCCGCCACCGTCAGGTCCCCGTACACCGAGGGAGTCTGGGTCATGTAGCCGATCTCGGCCCGCAACCGAGGGTGCCCGGCGGGCCTGCCGAGCACGTGTACCGAACCGGAGCTCACCCGTTGCAGCCCGACCACGGTGCGCATCAATGTCGTCTTGCCGCTGCCACTGGGCCCGAGCAACCCGGTGACCAAGCCAGCGGGCACGTCCAGGTTCACGCTGTCCAGCACCATGTTGCGCGAACGACGCACCACCAGCTGATGTAATGAAATCGCGTCCACCACTGGCATACCTCTTTCAACAGATGATGAAAAGATACGCCCGAACGTGATACGACGTCAACGGCGGGCAGCGTGGCACAGGCAGAATGAGGTCATGGTCAGCATTTTCGACAGCGCACTCGCGGGGTCCCGGTCGGCCGCCGGTGGGATCGCCGACAGTGGGATCGGGCAGTTGCGGCCGGACCGGGAACAGTTCCGCGAGCTGGCGGCTGATCGCCGGGTGATTCCGGTGACCCGCACCCTGCTCGCTGACGGTGAAACCCCGCTGGGGGTGTACCGCAAGCTCGCCGAAGGCCGGGCGGGCACCTTCCTGTTCGAGTCGGCGGAGAACGGCTCGTCCTGGTCACGATGGTCGTTCGTCGGAGTGCGCAGCGCCGCCACGCTCACCGAGGTGGGCGGCCAGACGGTCTGGCGCGGGACGCCGCCGGTGGGACTGCCCGGGGTGGACGCGCCGTGGGCAGGTACCCCGCTGGAGGCACTGCGGGAGACCGTCGCGGCGCTGCAGACCGAGCGGTTGCCTGGTCTGCCCCCGCTGACCGGTGGGATGGTCGGTTACCTCGGCTACGACGTGGTCCGGCGGCTGGAACGGCTGCCTGACCTAGCAATCGACGACCTGCAGGTACCCGAACTGGTGATGCTGCTGGCTACTGACCTCGCCGCGCTAGACCACCACGAGGGCACCGTCACGCTGATCGCCAACGCCATCAACTGGGACGACTCTCCAGCGCGCATCGACGAAGCCTACGACGAGGCAGTAGCCCGGCTCGACGCGATGACCGCGCAGCTGTGCACTGCCGCACCACCCAGCGCCGCGGTGTTCACCCGGCCCGCGCCGTACTTTCTGCGCCGCCGAAGCCACGAGCAGCACTGCGCCGCAGTGGAGGGCGCCAAGGAGGCCATCCGCGCTGGCGAGGCGTTCCAGGTGGTGATCTCGCAGCGGTTCGAGATGATCACCGAGGCCGACCCGCTGGACATCTACCGGGTGCTGCGTACCACCAACCCCAGCCCGTACATGTACCTGCTCACGTTGGACGAGTTCAGCATCGTCGGCTGTAGCCCGGAGGCGCTGGTGACGGTGCGGAACGGGCGGGTCACCACCCACCCCATCGCAGGCACCCGCCCGCGCAGTGCCGACCCCGACGAGGACGCCTGGCTGGAGAAGGACCTGCTGGTCGACGAAAAGGAGCGCGCTGAACACCTCATGCTGGTCGATCTCGGCCGCAACGACGTCGGCCGGGTCTGCCGTCCAGGCTCGGTGCACGTCGTCGACTTCTTCCGGGTCGAGCGCTACAGCCACGTCATGCACCTGGTCTCGACGGTGACCGGTGAGCTGGCGCAGGGCGCAACCGCATTCGACGCCGTGGCCGCCTGCTTCCCGGCCGGAACGCTGTCCGGGGCACCCAAGCCACGGGCGATGGAGCTCATCGAGGAACTCGAGCCCACCCGACGTGGTGTTTACGGCGGAGTGGTCGGCTACCTGGACTTCGCCGGGGATGCCGACACTGCGATCGCCATCCGCACCGCTGTGGTCCGGGCCGGGGTCGCCTATGTGCAGGCAGGTGGGGGCATCGTGGCGGACTCCGACCCGGTGGCCGAGGACGCCGAATGCCTGAACAAGGCCGGCGCCGTGTTGGCTGCTATCGCAGCCGCGGGCACCTTGCGGGTCGCTGTTGGTGAGACTGTCGCTGTTGGTGAGACTGTGGGGCCGGTCCCCGCGTGAGTCGTGCGACCGGGGCCGATCCAGTGCACCGCAGGGCGTTGCTGGTCGCGGTGTTCCTGCTGGCCGCGGCCGCGGCGGCGCTCGGAGGTGCGGCCGCGGCGGGCTGGGCCCGGGTGCCGTTCCAGGTGCCGCTACGGGGGAGTGTTGCGGTGCGGGTGGGCGGTTCTGACCTGCTGCCTGCGCTGGGTCTGCCTCCTGTGCTGGGCCCGCTGGCATTGCTCGCGCTGGCCACGGTGGCCGCCGTCCTGGCCGCAGGTGGATGGGCGCGCCGGCTGCTGGGTGCGTTGCTGCTGGGCGCAGCCGTGGTCCCGGGGTGGGCAGTGGCGCGGTTGGCGGAGGGTCCTGAACTCAATGGACTCGTTGCCGCTGCCACGGCAGCCGGCGGGCTACCCGCCCGATCGGTTCTGGATGGGACGGTCACGCTGCTGTTCTGGGGACCCACGCTGGCGGTGGTGGGGGCGGTGCTCTTGGCCTGCGCCGGCGTAGTGCTGGTGCTGTGTGGCCACCGGATGCCGCGGATGGGCCAGCGATACCGTGCTCCGACAAGGTTGGGGCCAGCGGTGCCCACGACGTCGGTGCCCACGACGCACCACGAGTTGTGGGAGCGAATCGACGCAGGCGAAGATCCCACGGTGCCGGGCGACCCCCGGTGACAAGGTGCAGGGCAGGCCGGAGCTAGCATCGACACCCGGCCGTTAACGGCACGGAAGGGGAGAGGATTGAGCGTGCTAGAGGCGATCCTCGAAGGTGTCAGAGCTGATCTCGCGGACCGCGAGGCCGCTGTCGGGTTCGAAGAAATCAAGCGGCGTGCCACCGAGGTCACAGCTCCCCGCGACGCACTGGCCGCCCTACGCGGCCCTGGCATCGGCGTCGTCGCGGAGGTGAAGCGCTCCAGCCCGTCCCGGGGAATGCTGGCCGACATTCCGGACCCGGCTGCGCTGGCCGCCATCTACGCGGACGCAGGCGCCCGGATGATCAGCGTGCTGACCGAGGGCAGACGGTTCGGCGGTTCGCTGGCCGACCTCGACGCGGTCCGGGCCGTGGTGGACATTCCGGTGCTCCGCAAGGACTTCATCGTCAGCCCCTATCAGGTGCACGAAGCCAGGGCACACGGTGCCGATGTGGTGCTGCTCATCGTCGCCGCCTTGGAGCAGAATGCGCTGGTCGCGCTCGTGGACCGGGTCGAGTCGCTGGGCATGACCGCACTGGTCGAGATCCATACCGCGGAGGAGGCCGACCGCGCGTTGGAGGCAGGCGCCAAGCTCATCGGAGTCAATGCCCGGGATCTGCACACCCTGGACGTGGACCGTGAGGTGTTCGGCAGGATCGCGCCAGGGCTGCCGGGTGAGGTGTTGCGGATCGCCGAGTCCGGCGTCCGCGGACCGGCGGACCTGCTGGCTTATGCCGGTGCGGGGGCCGATGCAGTGCTCGTCGGCGAAGGCTTGGTGACCAGCGGTGATCCCCGGGCCGCGGTGCTCCAGCTGGTCACCGCAGGATCGCATCCAGCCTGCCCGAAACCGGCCCGGTGAGCGCCGCGCTCGGCGTCGCGCCGGAGGTGCCGGATGCTCATGGGCATTTTGGCCGCTACGGCGGGCGGTTCGTCCCCGAGGCGCTCATCGCGGCCCTCGACGAACTCACCACCGCTTACGCCGAGGCCCGGTCCGACCCCGTGTTCACCACCCGGCTGGACGGCCTGCTCGCCGACTACACCGGCCGTCCCTCGCCGATCACCGAGGCGAGCAGGCTCTCTGCGCACGCGAGCGGGGCACGAATCCTGCTCAAGCGCGAGGACCTCAACCACACCGGATCCCACAAAATCAATAATGTGCTGGGTCAGGCGCTGCTGACCGAGCGGATGGGCAAGCCGCGGGTGATCGCGGAGACCGGCGCGGGCCAGCACGGCGTCGCCACCGCCACCGCCTGCGCCCTGCTCGGGCTGGACTGCGTGGTCTACATGGGCGAGGTGGACACCCAGCGCCAGGCGCTCAACGTCGCCCGGATGCGGTTGCTCGGCGCCGAGGTGGTGCCGGTGAAAAGCGGCTCGCGCACCCTCAAGGACGCCATCAACGAGGCCTTGCGGGACTGGGTGACCAACGTCGACACCACGCATTACCTGCTCGGCACGGTCGCCGGGCCGCACCCCTTCCCGGTAATGGTGCGCGACTTCCACCGGGTCATCGGCTTGGAAGCCCGCGCCCAGATGCTGGCCCGGTACGGCCGGCTGCCCGACGCGGTGGCCGCCTGCGTCGGCGGCGGCTCCAACGCGATCGGCATCTTCCACCCGTTCCTCGACGACCCTGAGGTGCGTCTGGTCGGTTTCGAGGCCGCAGGCGAGGGGGTGGACTCGGGCAGGCACGCCGCAACGCTCTTCGCCGGGGAGCCCGGGATGCTGCATGGGGCCTTGTCCTATCTGCTGCAGGACTCCGACGGGCAGACCATCGAGACGCACTCGATCTCCGCCGGTCTGGACTACCCCGGGGTAGGACCCGAGCACTCCTGGCTCAAGGACACCGGGCGCGCCGAGTACCGGCCGATCACCGACGCGCAGGCGATGGATGCCTTCCAGTTGCTCTCCCGCACCGAGGGGATCATCCCGGCGATCGAATCGGCACATGCGGTGGCGGGGGCATTGCAGCTCGGCGCCGAGCTGGGGGAGGGGGCACTGGTGCTGGTCAACCTGTCCGGCCGAGGTGATAAGGACGTGGACACCGCGGTCACGTGGTTCGGCCTGCTGGAAGGGGAGCAGGCGTGAGCTCCCGGCTGGCACCACTGTTCGAGGCATGCCGTGCCGAACACCGGGCTGCGCTGATCGGCTACCTGCCTGCCGGTTACCCCACCGTGGACGGCTCCCGGGCGTTGCTGCGCGCCATGCTGGATGGTGGTTGCGACCTGGTCGAGGTCGGTATGCCCTACTCCGACCCCGTGATGGACGGCCCCACCATCCAGGCCGCCGCGGAAACCGCCCTGCGTGCGGGTGTGCGGTTGCGGGACGTCCTCTCGGTGGTGGAGTCGATCGCGGCGGCTGGCGGGCGCGCGGTGGTCATGACCTATTGGAATCCGGTGCACCGTTACGGCGTGGACGCCTTCGCCCGCGACCTCGCCGCCGGCGGCGGACTCGGCGTCATCACCCCCGACCTGATTCCCGACGAGGCCGACGACTGGCTGGCCGCCGCACACACCCATGACCTGGACCGGATCTTCCTGGTGGCCCCCTCCTCGACCGACCAGCGCCTCGCGGCGACCGTGGCGGCGACCAGCGGCTTCCTCTACGCGGCCTCCACCATGGGGGTGACCGGCGCCCGGGACGTCGTGAGCAGCGCCGCCCCAGAACTGGTCGCCCGAGTGCGCGAGCACGCGCCCGAGCTGCCGGTGGGCGTCGGTCTCGGAGTGCGCAACGGCGCCCAAGCCGCCGAGGTAGCCGCCTTCGCGGACGCGGTGATCGTCGGTTCGGCCTTCGTGACCGCCGCGGCGCAAGACGACGAGTCCGGGGTCCGCGCCCTGGCGGCCGACCTCGCGGTAGGTGTGCGCCGCGCTGCCGCCCAACCTGTTTAGGATCGCGTCTCACGTTGTCGCCTCAGCTATTCGGCCTTCCCTCATTGTGGGTAGCCAGCCACCACTGGCCATGTGCCCGGATATAGGCCAGATCGACCCACCCGTGCGGCGGACCTCGACCGTGGTGACCACGTCGGTGATTACGTGGCTGGAAAGCTGTTTGCCCGCCAGCACATAGGCGACCGCATCACCGCGCCGCCAGCGAATCGTGTACCGCTCGGAGTTGCTCACCTCACCCCGCAAATGCACCCACCCGTCGAAGGCCAGAAATGGGGATCTGAGGAATCACTCGATGACCGACGGCTAGCCCGAACGCCGCACCCCGACCGATCGCGCAGTCGGTGTGTCACGGGTCGACCGTCCCGCCTGGGGGCGGCCACCACCGGATGGCGGCGGGCGCGAGACGCTCGGGACCTGTGGAACCAGGTCGTTCTGGTCCAGGTCGATCCTCGGCAGCACATCGGTGGTGCCGGGACCGGTGGCCGGTGCCCCCTGGCCCGAGCCGGATCGCTCGACCCGCCCTCCCACACCCGGCGACGGCCGAGGATGCTGGTTCAGCTCACGAGCCAGCAGATCCAACAGCAGTGTCTCGTCGGGCTGGTGCAGCCGCCCCTCCACCAGCGTGTACAGCGCAGCACACGCCCGCCACGGCACCGCGCCCATCTCACCCCCCGCACCGGGCCCGGCCTCGACAACCGCCCACAGAACACCACGCAGCGACTCCTGTAGCAGGCCGTAGCCGGTCTGGTAGACCGTGGGACCCTTGTCGATCATGGGTATGATGCCGACACCCGCCCAGCTCAGGATGCGGCTCATAGCATCGCCAAGTTGTGATCAGCCAGGAAAACCGACTCGCACGGCCAAGCGGACTCGCACACCGCGCAGAGGCCAGCCTGGTTGGTGGGCTCGCGGAGTACTGTCACGGTCAGCGACGACAACACTTCAAATTCACCCGGGAGGTTGTGGTCCGGGAGAGGCGGGGCCGTCTCTTGACTGCACATGTCAGGGGCCTCCGAGTGCATGGGTGTATCTTGTGCCTCTATACAGCATCAACTCGGATGGAGGAACTTGCACACTTCTTGCACTGAGCGTACATGAGTGGTTACACGCAGGTGGAAGAGCGTTTTGAGGCGCATCCGTGATGGGAAGGCTGATGTTCATGGACCATGACGTGGAGACACCGGGACCTGGCCGAAACGTCGCCATCCTCCGTAAGCAGCGCGCCATGAGCCAGGTGACGCTCGCGCGTAAGGCGGGCGTTTCGGTGTCTTTGCTGAGCAAGATCGAAATCGGTGATCGGGCGCTGAGCCAGGGGGTCGCGGCAGCTCTCGCTTCAGCAATGGGGATCACCCTTGACGAAGTTCTCGGCAAAGCGGATGTAACGCAAGACAACGAGGTGAATCTGCAAGAGCTGCGTTCAGCGATCAGACGGTTTGATCTCCCCGGCGACTCATTTACTGAGCGCGATATTTTGACTCGCGAGCTTGGAGAGCTGGTAAAATTTCGTGGCGATGCAAACCTGTCTGAAGTGCTTAAGCGTCTGCCCGGGTTACTTTCTAGAGCGACAAATTACGCCCATGTGCTTGGCACCCCTGACGCTTGGACGATGGTGACGGGTATCTACAGCTCGGTTTATTGGCTTGCTGCGCGCCACCGCTGGATGGACCTTGCGGAATTGGCAGTAGCAAAACAACGGCTAGCGGCGGAACGAGCAACCCCGCTTGCCGGTGCTATCGCGGCCCGGGATGAGGCCGGTACGTTCCTCAACTCTGGAGACTTTGAGGGAGGTTTGGCCATTGTTGACCGCGCAGTAGTTCAAGCTGAGGTCTCGATGGAAGGGCGCGAAAAAGCCCTAGGCTTAGGACTGCTCCACCTTCGTGGCTTTACTCTTGCCGGACGATGGCAAGACAAAGACGAAGTCGAACGGCACATGGCGGCGGCGCGGCACGTGGCCGAAGAATTTCCCCAGGATGTGGACGTATATGGTATGCAATTCGGGCCAGAGAACACGGCAACGCACGTTATAGCGACATGGGTTGACTTGGAACATCATCGGCGAGCCTTGGACGTAGCCAGCGATTTGAGCATCCGTACGCTAACACTCCCGGCAACAAGAATCGGGCCCACTCATATGAATGTAGCCAGGGCTAAGCTTGCCCTTCGTGACCGAGATGGAGCCCTGAATTCTCTCGTAGACGCTTGGCAAGCGACCCCCCAAATGGCAAAGGTGCACCCAATAAGTCAAGAATTGTTGAGAGTTCTTATCTCACTGCACAAGCGAAGCAACCCCATACTCACCGAACTGGCTAAGAAAGCCCAGGTGGGCATCTAATTCCGACGCCTGCACAGCCGAGCAAGTACCGGCGGCAGCTGTGTCTCGCTTGCTTGCGTCGAGGTCATGAGATCGTCCAGCAGGTCCGCTGGCATGATCCCGCGCCAGAGTCCCGATGACTCGACGATGTCGGCCAACACGACCTCGTCCGCCTCCGTCATGCTTGACCGGCACAGCTCGTGGGCAAGCACGTCCGAGGCGCTGTGCGCGTCGGCGCCCACCATCGCCTCGCGAATGACTCTGGCAATGACCTGCGAGAGTTCTGCTGGCTCGGTGTCGGTGGCGAGGTCGATAACGGTCAGTCCCAGGCGGGTGTGAAAGCCCACGTACTCGCGTGCCGGTTCGAGTCGGAGGTAGATCCTCACCATCGCGGCAGTGAACGTGTCCGTTTGATGGTTCTTCATGCCGAGGCACAGCGTTCGCAAGCAGGCCGCGATAGCCTCCTCCCACGGTTCGGGTGTGGAGGTGTCGTCGAGCAGGTCGATGGCATCGTCGTAGTCACTGCTGGCGCATCGCGCGAGGATCGCCACCTGCCGGCCGTCCAGCATCCGTTTTCCGATGCCCTTGTACCGTTCGATGTGCCTGAATGCGTCGTTCCATCGGCCGGCTTTGGTGAGGGCGCGGGTGCCGTCGGCGAGCAACACGGTCCACAGGAATCGCCGAAGTTCCTGGCACTCTTCCGGCCGACTGGCAATCTGCTTGAAGTCGACATCCCGGCCGTCGATCTGCGTGGCGACCTGGGTCGTCACCGCTTGGTAGGCGTTCTCGAAAATCCGGTACGCACGGGCGCCGTCGCCGCTCCGCGTGGCTAGGCGGCCGAGGTTGACGATCGGCTGCAGCGCTAGCTTCGCCGCCTTCGTAGTGAGCGGCGTGGCGGCCCGGAAGAGGTCGAATTGACGCCAGCACAGTTGCTGGGCAAGATCGGCAAGACCGCAGTCGCTGGCGACGAGGGCTGCTTTGTTGAGTGCCTCGGCTGCCCGCGATATTCGGATCTCATCGGGCCCCTCGGACGCTGACTGCGTGAGCTCGCGGATCTCGTGGACGCGGAGGTGCAAAGCCTGCCCTGGTGGCTTCGTACGCGGCAGGAGTGGAAACCAGTCTGTGATCTTGTCGGGCAGTGGCGCGGGTTGCATCTTCGGGCCGTGATCGATCCTGTGCACGGTGTGCCGTCGGCTTGGTAGGCCGGTGTTGCCGTTGGAGACTTTCTCGTTGTCTGCTGCCCTGGCGGGGTTGATCACCTGGCTTGTCACCTCTCATCACGGCCGAAGACGACTGCTTTGGCCGTGTGGGCGAGCAGGCTTTGCGTCGTGTACGGCAGGCCGAGCCGATTCCAGTGGAAGATGACATGGTGGGCGAGGACGGCTCGTACCCCGCGGCTGAGCGTTCCGTTGCGGGCGAGATCGCCCAATGCCTGGCCCGCATCGGCGAATGCTGTGGCCCACTCGGAGAGGAAGGCCAGCGACCCACGCTTGTGCAACAGCGGGCTGGTGGGGCTCACGTCGACGGTCATCAGCCGACGTAAGCCGGATTCCAGGTTGCTGAGCCGGTTGAGGGTTGTGTCGGGTGGAGCGGGCCGAATCTCGGCGACACGCGCCCAGATATCTCCCTGTTCGTGCCAATCCTGGCCCGCGCCGCGCATCAGGCTGCTACACAGCAGGACGGACAGCTCGCGCCGCTGTTCGCTACGGTCCCCGGACGTGCTTGCGCGTTCGCTGCCGAGGTAGGCGAGAATATGTCGGCTGTCGGCGTGGAAGAGTTGGTGACCCAGGTTCATGCCGACCGCACCGCCGAAGGCGTACATCTCGGGTTCGTAGATGGTCTCGACCCAGTTCGCGATGCGCCCGGCGTCTTGCAGGGTGTCGAGTCGCTGGTGGATGAATGTCGCCGCATCCTGCTCGATGCTGTCGTGCGCTGGTAGAAAACGCAGTCGCCAGCAAGGACTCTTCCGGATGACGAACCACGACGTGATCTCCCCGGCTGTCTCGGCGCTGGTCATCTCCGGGCCGACGTGGACGACGCCGGTGTGTTCGGCGAAGGCGTAGTCGTGGAAGTGGATGAACACCTGGCGCCATGACGGCCCCGTGGAGTGCGGGTCGGTGCTGCGGTCCATGAGCGTGGAGTTTCTTCGTCCGGTTCCAGGTCAGGTGAGAAGCAAGCAGGCGTCCCAGCCGGTGAGCGGGGCGGTGTCGGTTCCGGCAGTGTGCAGAGCGAGAGCCACACCCGCGTGTCCGTCGAGGAATTCGGCTTCCTCGGGCGCCGAACGGAATCGGGTGAGCAGCCTCGCGGCCAGCCTGGGTAGCTCGTTCGCGAGGTTGGGTGTGGGGGCGTCGGTGGCCATCCGCCATGCGGTCTGGAACAGGCCGGCCATGCCGTGGCACAGACCAATGTCGAAAAGGCGGTCGAGTTGCTCAGGGTCTTGTAGGCAGCCGAGCATCGCGGCTTCGGCCGTGCGTTGCCGTGCGAGGTCGCCTGTTGCCAGGCCCGCGAGTTGTTGGGCGCGGGCCAGTCCGGGGGTGCCGTAGCACCACGACGGGCGTTGGTGGCTGGACCGCTCCACATGTCCTTGGTGGACCTGTTCCAGGGTGATAAATCCTGGCCACCACGGACCGGAAGGGTGCTGCTGTTGCCATGCGTCCAGCCAGGCGCAAATCCGGCCGATAGCGTCGGTGTGCCCCTCCACGACGACACCCCGCAGTATTGCGAGGGACAGCAACGCCAGCGGGGCGGCGATGCCGTGCGCCATCCCGAGGTTGCCGTGGCCGCCAGGGAAGTCCGGCGAAGGGTCGCCGTTCAGAGAAACATCGGTCCACCAACCGGGCAGATCGTCGTCGGCGCTCCTCGGCAGCGGTTGGGTCAGCCGCACGAGGTAGGACAGCCCGGCCCGCGTGATGTCGTGGTGCGGGTGGCGCCGCAAATGGTAGGCGCCGAAGCCAGCCAGGCCGCGGATGAGGTCGAACTCCGCCATCACGGGCCGGTCGCCACGGTCGATGCGGGCGTGGGCTCGGTCGAGACGGCGGCGGGTCACGGTCACGGTGCTCGTGTCGAGCTGGGCGAGCGCGCGCTCGTATTTGCCGGGCTGGTCAGCGGCGGCGTGAGTGACGAACGCCAGGGTCGGCGCACCGAAGTACAGGCTGGCGTTGGGACCGGCGCTCAACTCGTCGCGCACGGCGGTGGACAGCCATGCGTGCGCGGTAGTCCAGTCGCCGTGGCCAGTGTGGGCGCGTTCGATGTGGAGCAGGGCGATGCCCGCTGCGCCCCCGGCCAGCGATTGCCGACGACGGCGACCTCTGCCCCCAGCGCCACCGACCTTGCCGATCGCGTGCGGGTCGGACAGTCGGGAGGCGATAGTGGTGGCTGCGGTCAATGCGTCCGGGATGGGTTGCCTCACGGGACTCCTAGGTTTCGCGTGGTCCAGCTCAGGGCGGCGGCGCGGGCTAGGCGGCGGCAGACTCGCTCGCTCTCCGGGGAGATTCCTGCCATGCGGGCGTGGTGCAGGTGCAGCAGATCCGAGAGCACCGAGTCCGGAGCGATCTCGTCCGCGGTGGCGAGGGCCGCGCGATACCGGGACAGCGCTGCGCGCCGCAGCGCCCACGAAGCTGCGATGTCCTCGCCGCCGGGTATCGCCCGTAGTGCGGCCCAGTCGTCGTGGGGGTTGGCCAGGCCGATTGCTTGGTCGTGTACCTCGCGGGGCGGGGCCGAAATTGAGGGCGTGCGGAGGTGGCTGATCAGCCAGTGCATCCCGTCGCTGATACCGCCGGTGATGGCGAAGTCGACCATGCTCGCCGCGAGGAGTGCGTGCGGGTGCGGGCCGCCGCGGCGACTGGTCGCTTTCAGCTGGACGATGACTGCGGCCGAATCGGCGGCGAACAGCGACTCCGCCGCGGCCATCGCCGCGCCGTCGCCGAAGCGTCCAGTCTCCGGGTAGTAGGTGTCGAACTGCACTTGCCCCACGAGGCCGAGACTTCGTAGCTCTGCTGTCCACTCGGCGACCCGCGCGACGGTCTGTCCGACGTTGTCGGTGTCCCTGAGCCGAAGGCGCAGGCGCAGATGCTTCTCGGGGTCGTGGTAGCGCAGGAACCACCACTGCGGCTCGTCGTCCCATGCGGACAGCAGGGTGGGCAGGTGTGTGGTGAGGATGGCGGTCTGCCGGTCGGGGTGCCCGTACAGCTTGACGTAGAGCCAGTCGCCGCTGCCGGGGAGGTGCCCGTGCTCGCGGCTGAGCGTGCAACCCGACCACGCTCGTTGAGGAGCAGGCTGGCCGGTGGCGGCGAGTGGAATGACGATGTCGTGGGCACGTCCGTCAATCCATCCCAAGGCTCCGGCATTCGGTGCCTCGCGCATGGTGGCGTGTCCATTCCGTTCCAGGTCCGTACGGAGCACCGTGAGGTGGGAAGGTTCGTGCAAATCCAGGCGGATCCGGCGATCGCCGTCGCCGAGGTAGACCGAGGCCGGAACTTGGAACTGGGTTCGCCATGCGGCCAGGCGGTTCACCCAGTCCTGCCACGGGGCGGCCGAGCCCGCAAGGTCGGTCGCGGCCAGCGTCCACATGGCCGGGGACAGGATCGAGCGCCGGTAGCGGATCCTGGGCAGGAACGGCAATCGGCTGGCCGCTCCCCAGGAGAAGGGGGCGCACGCCGCAGTGCGAGCCGTGGCGATCTCGCAGAGGAATCGCAGCAGTGGATGGGCGTGGTTGGTGAGTTCGACGGCGCTGAACACGATCGGTTCCACTGGCCGCCGCCGGGATAGTGAGACCAGGTACAGCCGTTCGGCGTCAGCGCTCACCGCGAGATCGTCCAACGGGATGACGCCGTTGCCGCCGTGGTGGTGTTCGGCCAAAGACAGCAGGTGCGGCAGCACTGTGGGGCTGCGGGCGATGTTTCCGGCACGCGGGTACACCGGAGGTCCGGACACCTGCACTCGCAAAGCATTCTCGCTGACCGTGGGAAGCTCGGCGTAGGTGCTGAACATCCGGCCTCGATCGGCGGCGTCGAAAAGGTCGAGAAACCGCCCGGTGGTGGTACCGGCCGCGCGGGACGCCCCGGTGATCGCGAGTTCGAACTCGCCCCGACCGAGCGCATCGGGTGTCAGTGCGTAGACGCGGCACCGCAGCTCGGTGTGCGGCTGCACCCGGATCTTGGCGGCGTGCTCGACCGCAAGGTCCGCGATCATCGTGTCGTCAAGCACCACCTCAATGCGCTGCCGCATCGCGGCGTTCTGCGCCAATCCCAACAGGGCCACATCACGCTCGGACAAACCCGGGGTGGCCGGGAGGTCCAGGCGCGAGTCCCGGTAGGCGGCGGGAAACCCGAGTCCGCTGTCGACGTCGAGCAGCTCGTGGACGCCGATCAGGGCAGCGAGTCCATACCGTTCGCAGAATCGTCGGTGATAGTCCTGCCATGCCGGAGTACCGAAGGGGTGTGGTGTCAGCCTGACCAGCGCCTCTGCGGTGCGCTCGGCCTCCCGCGCCACCGCGTGCGGCAGGACCAGGCCGCCGTCGAGCAGGAGATCCACTGTGACCGGTCGTTCGGCGCTGGAGATGGCCGCCATTCTCCGGGCGACGCGGGCTCGGAGGTCACGCCCCTGGGTGGGTGAGGTTGCATCGTTATGCCGGATCAGATCGGCGTGGATCTCGCGCAGCTCGCCTAGCAGGTAGGCCACCTCGGGCACCGTGTCAGCCCCCACTACGGCCAGCGCGTCGATGACATGGGCCAGCGGATCGGTGGCCGTCATCGGCAGATGTAGGTTGGTGACCAGCATGCGCTGCGCCACCAATCCGGCCAGCATCCCGTTGATCACGAAGTCCGGCCGGTCCGGGAAATCGGTCGTCAGTTTGCCGGCCAAGTCACCCAGGCGAATGGGGTCCTGAGCGGCCTGCAGGACACTCCGAACCGCCTCGGTGTAGCGGACGGATACCTCCGCTGGCTCGGTCCCCCGTGCTGCGTCAGCCTGCTGCTGGCACCCCACCACCAGTCTCTCGTCGCGGACGAACGCGAGGTTGTTCCGCACCACCACTAACCGGTGCCGCAGCTCCGGGCAGGTCTTCAGGCGGGTGATCACCCCATCGAGCCATTCGGCGTCGACCCGCGCGACGGCGTGATGGTCCTCACCGAAGCACACCGCAGGTGCCGAACCGAGCCGGGCGGGCGCCACTCCGGCGAACAAGCCGAACGGTGTTGCCCGGCTGGTCGCCCGCTGCAGGTACCGGATGACCGCCAGCACCGCGCGGCGGACCTCACGCGCCCGCACCCGGCGGCCTTCGCGCACCTCCCAGACGCGGCGAGCCAGGGTCGGGCTGGCTACCTCAACACTCGCCGCGAACCCGTCGGACGCCCACACCTGCCGCAGCCAGCGACGCCACAGCGCCACATGCTCTTCCGTGTCGCCGGTCAAGTCCGGCCACGGTGGAACGTTGCCAGGCAGACGGGCCGCTGCCCGTACCACGGCTCCATCAACGAAACCGTACAACACCCCTCCCACAGGACTCGGGCCATCACGGTGGCGGGGAGGTGACAGGCCCCGCCACCGTGAACTCGGACGTGCGTCGAGTCAAACCGGCTAACAACCGCTTTCGGTGGGACAGGCGCTCTCGCAGGTGCTCCCGCAGCCGTCATCGGTGAGCCGCATTAGATCGTCGATGACGGGACCGGACTCGACGATTCTGACATCGAGATCGAACTGCTCGTCCCCTGCTCCGGCCGCCATCTGATCCGTCGAAACTGTCACGTGTTCCTCCTTCGTGGATTCGTTCCGAGAGCTCTTGCTTTCGGTCTGGTTTCCTCGCTGTCAGGGCCAGAAGATGACGACTCGCGTGTGCTTCTTGTCGATGACCCGCCCGACAGGCAACTCGGCATCCGGGGTCGCTGCGGAATACACCTCGATACGTGCACCCGGCCCCCCACGATGGTCCCGATCCCACGTCTGGATCAGGTCGATATATTCCTCCGCGAGACGTGCGGCGTCGGGTCCGTGTGCGTACACACCGAATTGGAACCTGGTGCGGTCCTCGTCGACCGGTCGTGCCGATGCCCGGTAGGCGAAACTCCCGCCCGCCACCATCGTCTTGCCACCGAAGAGGGTGGATTTGCTGACCAGTCCGCTGTCGATCGCTTCCTTCGTCGCTTTCAGCAGACCGAATCCGTCCACAACGGTGGCAACCCACAAGTCCAGGTCGTGGAGGAACTCACCGTCACCGAACTCCATGCCCGACCAGCGCTCGACTCGTGGGCCGAACAACGCGTCCTGCAACCGGTCCACGTCAACCGGCTGCTTTCCGTCAATCCGCAGACTGACTCTGTCCCCGTCGAGCGCGACCACCCGCTCGCTGTGGGCGCTGACACCCTGCATCGGCACAAACCCGCAGAGTCGATAGTCCCGGCTCACCAAGCGATTCCCTTCGCGCTCGAACGTCACCGAGCGGGTTAAGCCACGCATCCGGAGCGGGACGACAATTCGCCCGCCGTCGGCAAGCTGGTCAGTCCAAGCCGGCGGCGTGAGGTGGGGCGCTGGCGAGGTACCTGGTCAGGTCCTTTTCCAGCGCCCTCCTCCCGAACCGGACTTGATCGTTTCCGATCATCCGGCTCTCCGGTGACATTGTCATGTGGTTGTGGCTGGCTTGCCTGCATGGATTGTTTCGTGACATGCGGCGCATGTGATGAGCGTTTTGCGGCGCATTTTCGTCATGAGGTTGGTCCATGCGGGCTGTGGCTGGCCAGGCGTAGCGAGGTCGGCGAGCTTGCGGACCTGGTGTATTTCGACCGTGGTGCTCGCTTGCCCGCATATCTCGCATTTCCCCTTGAGGAGCCGTGTGGTTAGCTCCTTGTGGGGGCGGCTGGCCGGGTTAGGTTGGCGGTCTTGCAGGACCGCTCTCCTCTGCTTCCGGAGTGGGATGCCGCCGAATTGCGCGACCAGTGGCTTCCTGTCGTTGCGCGCTATCCTGGCCTGGATGCACTTGCGTGGACCGGCGGGGGTGTCGATGGTGGTTTTATACTTCTTCGCCATCTTCGTTACCGTCGACCCGTGCTTGGCGGCCAGTGTCTTGAGTAGCGCGGTCTGCATGACCCAGTGCAGCCGGTGTAGCCGGAAGACATCACCAGCCAGCAGGTAGTACTGGACGATTCCCCTGTACTCGGCCCCGAAGGTCGCGACGATGGTGTGATCGTCGTCATTCATGAGCTGGGTCCGGGATGCGGGTTGACCGCGTTTCAGGTGGGGGGCGCACTTGTCCTTGATCACCGCTGTGGGTACGCGGAGCTTTATGGTTCCGTTGAGTGTCCGCCGGTTGTGGGTGATCCGGCGGTCGTCGTGTCCGGTGGTGATCTCGTAGCCGAGGAATCGCGCCGCTTGGGTACGGGCGTGTGTGGTAAGGGTCTTTTCCCGTGACAGTTCCAGTTTGAGGTCATCGCGCAGGAACGTCGCGAGACGTTTTTTGATTTCCTCGGCCTCGCGTTTCGGCCCGGAGAACCCGAGCAGAATATCGTCGGCGTAGCGCACGTACCGCAGCCGCCGGTACCCGGGATCTTGTGGATCGAGTGACGGCATGCTGTGCAGCTGCTTGCGTAGTTTCCGGGTGGTGGCATGGTCGCTGCGCTTGCGTGCTCGGTACGCTTGTGTTTTGATCCGGTTGTAGACGCGGCTGGCTGCCCGCGTTTCCCCCCGGATGTACTCCGGTGCGAGGGCTTTCCCGGCGAATTCATCCAGTTTGTGCAGGTAGATGTTGGACAGCAGCGGCGAGACGACTCCGCCTTGAGGGACGCCTGACAGCGTGGCGTTCCACTTCCAGTCCTCCAGGTATCCGGCCTTCAGCATGGTACGCACCAGCCGCAGGAACCGGTTATCGTGGATTTTCTCCGCTAGTATCGATAGCATTACTTCGTGGCTGAGTTGCCCGAAGCAGTCGGAGATGTCGCCCTCGATGAACCAGGCTGTTCCGGTCCAGGTCTCTGCCACCTTGGTCAGCGCGGTGTGGCAGCCCCGGCCGGGACGGAAACCGTGGGATGAGTCGGAGAAGGCCGGTTCGTAGTACGCCTCAAGAAGCAGGCGGACCACCTCGCCGACCAGCTTGTCCGGCCAGGACGGCAGGCCCAGCGGGCGCAGCTTCCCGTTCTTTTTCGGGATGTGGACTCGCTTGACCGGGGCGAACCGGTAGCGCTCGTGGCGCAGCGCATCAATGATGCGGCCGATTCTCGCCAGCGTCATGCCGTCCGCGGTTTCCCCGTCGGCGCCAGGCGTCATCGCCCCCTTGTTGGAGTAGATGCGCCCGTGCGCCAGAAGATACAACTGCGGGTTGAATAGTTGCCGGTACAGCTCATCGCATGGCAGGCCGCGCTTGCCACGCTCACACAAGACACCGAGCACCGTTTCGGCGCTTTGCATTTCGCATACCTCCCGGCCCTCCAGTGTCTTTCACCTGTGCCCCTTCGCCCTGCGGACGGCTTTCCCGTCCCCCTTGGCAGGTCGTTACCCCTGCGACTACTATGGGCACTCCGTCGCCATAGGGCTCGCGCCCCGTAGGCGATCCCGTGTTCGTCCCTGATGTACGTGATAGCGTGACTTAGGCGTCCCACTCATTTCCTTGAATGCCCTCATTGGGCATCGTCCTGCGCTCCGGGGTTGTGCTGGCCGGACATGCATGCCAGCACAGAGCGCAGCGCCGGTATCGGGCGTTTTTCCGGCGGATTCGCCTTTGCATCGACTGGAGATTAGGATTCAGGCAATCCAGCTTTCGCCATATCACGCGGGTCCCCCAGCAACCCACCCTCAACGCCTTCGCGATGTCTGCTGGTTTACTGGCATGCTCTTGTTCCCTGCACCTTTCGGATTCAGGTAAGCCATCAGACCCAGGAATATACCTCCGAATTCCTCCCGGTTTGAACCAGGAATACATCAGGGCGCCTCACGGCGCACATGTCCCAAGCACCCGCGGTAACAATCAACCGATCGAACGGAGCTTGGTCCGGCGTGCCGTTCTCGGCATCGGCCAACACCACGTTGACCTGGTCGTAACCCGCCGTAGCGAGGCAATTCCGAGCACGATCGACAATGTCCGGATCGATGTCAACCGAGATCACCTCCCCGGCCTTACCGACCAGTTCGGCTATCAACGCCGCATTGTAGCCACCCGTTCCGATCTCCAGAACCCGCATGCCAGGTTCGATCTGCGCCTGTTCCAGCATGGTGGCTTGGATGTGCGACTCGGACAGCGAACTGGTTGCCGCACCGTGTTCGTCCCTCTTGGTCACGATAGCGCGGGTAGCGGTGTACACCATGTCCAACGGCTCTCCAGAAGCGAACAGGTGCCGCGGCACCGTGCCGACGGCGGCGGCGACCGAATTGCTACGGATCGCCCCCAGCTCACGCAGCTCACCGACCATCGCCTCGCGTAGGGCGTCAGCCTGGGTGATCTCGTCAACAGTGCTGACGTTCATGTCTCGGAGTGTGCTCACGTGGTTACTCTTCCAAGGGTTAGGTTCGATGGGCATGCGCACCCACCGCGTAGTAGTGGATGCGCGTCAAGGCGCTTGTGGAGCTGTGTCCGTATCTCCTCGCTCTACAGGGCTTTGCTGGACGTCGGGTAGATCGTGGAACTCTTGCTGGTCATGGGCATGATGGCGGCCGCGAGGTTGTTGCCCGGGGCAGGCGGGGCCGTCTCGTGGCTGTTCATGTCCGGGGGCCTCCGAGTGCAACGGTGTATTTCCTACTCCTACACAACATCAACTCAGATGGAGGAACTTGCACACTTCTTGCACAGTCCGTACTCGAGTAGTTACGCGCAGCCGCCATCCCAAGGTTCTCGGAACCTTCATACGTATTCGTGGCAGGCCGCGCTCGAAGCGGTTGAGGCTGCCTGTGAGCACGCTTGAGCCAGGTTGTGGGCCGAAGGCGCTGACAAGGTGGTTCCTGCGGGTCGCGTCGGGCGTCGGACTCGGCGATCTTGAGTGAACTTGCCGATGAGCCGCGAGGAGGCGCTCGCGATGCGCGGTGCCGCAGCGTTGGACGAGGTCCCTGCCGAGGCGGCACTCGAGCCGTGATTCTCGTCGACACATCGGCCTGGGTGGAGGTCGACCGGGCTACCGGCAGCGCGGAGCCGGGGCTGTCGGGGGGAGGAGATACCGTGTCGGCCGTGAGCACTGGGATGCTTCTGGCCACGATCCCCAGCCCGGACCGCGGTATCTGGTACCTGGGGCCGCTGCCGATCCGGGCCTA
>JBQTGW010000067.1:0-2351 GCA_052390495.1 Pseudonocardiales bacterium | reverse complement strand
GTGGGGGGGGGGGGGTGGGTCGTGTGGCGGCGGGGGGGGGGGGGGGGCGGGGGGGGCGGTGTTTGGGTGTGCCTCGCCCCCCCCCCCCCCGCCACTCACAGGGCGCTAGCCCGCAAGGGTTGCCACGTCCTTCTGCCGCGGCGACAATCGAACCGCCCATGCGTTCCACACGAAAGTTCGGCGAAGAGGCGGTCGCCGCGATCACTCCGGTTGTCGGCGGATGCCATGGAAGGAGTACAGAAATGCACGAGTTCCAGTGCGGGCACCAGGAGTGCGGCAGCGGGTTCAGGGCGTCCAGCAAGAATCATCTGATGGCCCAGGTGGCAGATCACCTGAAGGAGGCGCACAACGTCGACAAGGCCACCGAGACCCTGATGACCTACCTGGAGGCAACCTGCGTGACCACGACGACCGACCGTAAATCTTGATCTAACGCTCTTCCACCGCCCCCGTAACTACCTCCCGCGGCCCCTTCCGGATCCCCGAGCTCAACCACAGCGCAGTCCTGTACCGCACGGACAGCCCTGACGTTGAGCTCGGGGATTCTCTTTTCATGCCTTGACTTTCATGCCTTGACCTGCGCGAACTTGAGTATCGTCAGTTTGGCGTCAGGTGGGCTGTGTGCAGCGGTGATCTGCGCCGCCCAGCTCAGGGCCACGGCCCGGATGTAAGGGTCTTCCGCCACACCGGCCAACCACAGCCCCTGGTGGTAATGGTGCAGTGCGAGGTTGAAGAGGCCGACATCGAAGGCCACCCAACCCGCGTGCAGGTGCAACCGCGCCAGCGCGGCCAGCAGCTCCCGCCTGGCAGGCTCGGTGCCGGGGATCTGTACCAGCCGAGTCATCCGGGAAGCCACCACACTGCTCGTCTGGGGGTTCACGTTGAAAGAGTGGGCCATCTCGCCCAGCCACCGAGCCAGCTCTAGCACCTGCGCCACCTGGTCCTGCACGATCCGCGACGGCAGCGGTACGGGTGAGCCGCCGGGCAGCTTCGGCAGCTCGCCGAATAAGGGCTCGCCGACCACGGCGAGCGCTCCCGCAGCCAGCAATGCCCGACGACACATAACCCCCTGCGGGGCGCCCGTGACCGCGTCAGGCCCCGCAAAAATGATCTTTCGCTTACGGCTCATGTCTCCAGACCCCTCCGTCGTGTGGCTACCGTCGTCGTATATGATCTTATTAGATCATCCCGGATAGACTTACGTAGAACTCTACAGTTGACGATACGCCAACCGGGTGATGTGTGCTGTAGCGACCATGCCGGTCGACGCCAAGTCGAGCGGCTGATCCCGAAGGGAGCGACGGTGGCGACACGACCAGACCCCTCAGCTCTGCGCTGGCTGATCGGCGTACAACTGGCCAACCACCGCAAGCGAGCAGGCAAGACGATGGCCGAAGGAGCAGCCGCGATCGGCTGCTCACCTGGCAAAGTGGGCCACTGGGAAAGTGGCCGCAACCAGCAACAACCCGCAGAGATCACCGGACTGCTGCGCTTCTACGGCGCCGACTTGGCCGACATCGAACGCCTGGCCTCACTGGCAGGCAGCGCCGACCACCAGACCTGGTGGGCACCCTGGACCGACGTAGTACCCGACTGGCTACGCACCTTCGTCGGCCTGGAGGGCCTGGCCTCCCACGTCGCTCATTACGCCCCATCCGTCTTTCACGCTCTCCTGCAAACCGAGGATTACTCGCTCGGCGTTACCACCGGCCACGGCAGGGTCCGGCCCGACCACGACGAGCGCACTGTGAGCCTGCGGATGGAACGGCAACGCCGACTGTCCAACGACGACGCACCGCTGGGGCTGACAGCGCTGATCGAGGAATCCGTACTGGACCGCCCGATCGGCAGCACCGCCACCATGCGGGCACAGCTGGAGCACCTGCTCGCGATGTCCGAGCGGGACAACATCGAGGTACTCGTGCTGCCCACGGCCCTGGGCGCCCACGACGGACTGGTCGGCGAGTTCACCCTGCTGGACTTCACCGCTGCCCAGTCAATCGCTTACGTGGAGATCGTCAACGGCGCGGTCTATGTGCAGGACCAGCAGCAGGTCGCGGGGTACACTCGCATCGTTGACCGGCTTCGCGCAGCTGCAATGTCGCCAGCACGCAGCACCGAAGTGATTCGGTCGCGTCTATCCGTTCCGACTTGACCCTTCGGAGGAACCCATGGCAACCGCGAAGCGCCGGACAGGGTGGCGCAAGTCGACTTACTCGAACCAGGGCAACGGCTGCGTCGAGGTCGACTTCACCAGTGAGGGCGCGCAGATCAGGGACAGCAAACTCGCCGACAGCCCAGTGATCGCCTTCACCACCGAACAGTGGTCCGCCTGGCTGGCCGAGGTCACC